>JAGHBX010000028.1 GCA_021160785.1 Planctomycetota bacterium
CCGGACCGATGACGTCCGTGAGTCGCCTGCGATACGGTGTATCGAGAAGTTTCTCGCCGCAGGCACGAAGGTCAGGGCGTACGATCCTGAAGCGGGGTGCGGCCCGCTTGAAGGGAAGATCGCCACCGTTGGCAACAGCTATGACGCTCTTGACGGCGCCGATGCGATGGTGGTGTTTACCGACTGGCCGGAGTTCAGGACGCCGGATTTCGAACTGATTGCAAAGAAGCTAAAGAGGCCGGTTGTCTTTGACGGGCGAAATTTGTATGATCCGGGTTACGTCAAAAAGCAGGGCATTGAATACCACTGTATCGGCCGATCGTCGGTCGGGGCGAGAGTTTCTTCGGGCTGTAGTTGAAGTTAGTTGTCAATGAGGGCGCAGAGATGATTATTCGCACGAAAGCTTATCCGCGGGTCGGACTGGTGGGCAATCCGTCGGATGGCTACTTCGGCAGGACGATAGCGTTTGCTTTCAGGAATTTTTGTGCAGAGGCGGTGCTCTTTGAGAGTCCGGAACTGGAGATTCAGCCGAGCGAGAAGGACCATTCTGTATTCAGTGATATTGGTGGTCTGGCCAGGGACGTCGAACTGCACGGTTATTACGGCGGCATCCGGCTGCTGAAGGCGACGATAAAACGGTTCTGGGATTATTGCCGGACTAATCAGATCGATCTGCACGATAAGAATTTTACGATTCGCTACGATTCCGATATTCCGCATGGAGTGGGGCTGGCCGGTTCCAGCGCGATCATTACGGCGTGTCTGCGTGCGATTATGGCGTTTTACGGTGTGAGCATTCCCAGGCCGATGCAGGCGAATCTCGTGTTGAGCGCCGAACAGGACGAACTTAAGATCACCGCCGGGCTGCAGGACCGCGTCGTACAGGTTCATGAGGGTCTGGTGTATATGGACTTTGACAAGAAGCTGATGGAGAAACAGGGGTATGGGTTTTATGAGGAGTTGGATTGCAGGGTTCTCCGGCGGTTATACGTGGCCTACCGCGATGAATTGAGCCAGCCGACGGAGATCTTTCATAATGATATACGCATGCGTTTTAACCGGGGGGAAAAAGCGGTTGTTTCGGCGATGCGATACTGGGCGAATCTTGCGAAGAAGGTGAGGGTGTGCCTGGTTGACGGTCGGGAGGATGAAATGGGTCCGCTGTTGGATGCGAACTTTGATCGTCGCATGAAGATTTACAAAATCAGCCCTGAGAATATCGCTATGGTTGAGGGAGCACGCTCTGTTGGGGCGAGCGCCAAGTTCACCGGCTCGGGCGGTGCCATTGTGGGCATGTACAAAGACGAGAAGATGTACGGTCGATTGAAAAAAAGGTTGAGCGAGTCAGGCATCAAAGTGATCAAGCCGAAGATAGCGGCTCCTTCGAGAAGGGGTGGGGTATGATTCGAAAGGCTGTTATACCGGCGGCGGGCTTCGGAACGCGTTTTTTGCCTGCGACAAAGTCTCAGCCCAAGGAGATGCTTCCGATCGTCGATACGCCGGTGATCCAGTATGTGGTTGAAGAGGCGGTTGCGTCGGGGATCACGGATATTCTTATGGTCATCGGCAAGGGCAAACGTGCGATTGAGGAGCATTTTGACAGGAGCTTTCAATTAGAGTCCCAGTTGCTCGAAAAGAACAAGACCGCCGAACTGGAAGCAGTGCGACGGGTTTCCGATCTGGCGGATATTCATTTTGTATGGCAAAAGGAGATGAAGGGCTTGGGCGACGCCATATACTGCGGGCGGTTTCATGTCAATGACGAGCCGTTTGCAGTGCTGTTAGGCGATACGCTGATGGATTCGGATGTTCCTGCGACGAAGCAGTTGCTGGATGTGTACGAGCAGTATGAAAGTCCAGTGGTGCTTCTGGAAGAAGTCGAGCGGAGTCGGGTGAGCCAATACGGGGTGATTGACGGCGCCGAGATTAGCCAGGGGGTGTATAAGGTCGACGATTTCGTCGAGAAGCCGGCCGTTGCCGAAGCGCCGTCTAACCTTGTCATCGCCAGTCGATATGTCTTTACTCCGGATATTTTTGATTACATCGCCAGAACCAAGCCGGGCAAGGGCGGAGAGATACAGATTACCGATGCGATGCGAATGATGGTCAAAGACAGGGCGATGTACGGTGTGCGTCTTGAGGGGGCGCGCTGTGATATCGGCAACAAGGAGGGGTTTGTCAGGACGAATATTGAGTTTGCTTTGAAACGGCCGGATATGGCCGAAAGCCTTAAGGGGTATATTAAACGGTTGGCTGAGGAACTTTAGATTTTAGATTTTATATTGTGTTGGATCGCCTTCGGCGATGCTGTTTAAGGAGCAATAGTTGAAAGCATTGGTTACTGGAGCGGCGGGATTTATTGGATCGCATCTGTGCGAACGACTTTTGGACGACGGATGGAGGGTTGTGGGGCTGGATAATTTTGACCATTTCTACGACCCGAAGATCAAGAGGTCTAACGTGGCCGCATGTGTGAAGAATGACCGGTTCGATCTGATTGAGGCGGATATCCGCGATATTCATTCGGTCGATTCGGTGTTTTCAGGCGGTGATCTGGATGTCGTGGTCCACCTGGCGGCCAAGGCGGGCGTGAGGCCGTCGATTGAGGATCCGCTTGTCTACCAGGATGTGAATATCAACGGCACTGTGATGCTGTTAGAGGCGGCGAAGGACTTTGGCGTCAAGAAGTTCATCTTTGCGTCGAGTTCGAGCGTCTACGGCAACAACGAGAAGGTGCCTTTCTCCGAGACGGATAACGTGGATTATCCCATATCTCCGTATGCCGCGACGAAGAAGGCGGGCGAACTGATCTGCCATACTTACAGCCATCTGTACGGTATCGGCATGACATGCCTGCGATTTTTCACGGTTTACGGGCCGAGGCAGAGGCCTGATCTGGCGATTCACAAGTTTGCCCGGCTGATCGAGGCGGGCGAGCCAATCCCTGTTTACGGCGACGGCTCGATGATGCGTGACTTTACTTACATTGATGATATAATCGACGGGGTCGTCGCGGCAATGGAGAAGTGTGGCGGTTATGAAATCTATAACCTCGGCGAATCACGGCCCATCAGGCTGGACGATCTGATTTGTGAGATTGAAAAGGCGCTGGGCAAAAAGGCCGTGATCGAGCGTTCGGGTATGCAGCCGGGCGATGTCGACCGGACGTATGCCGATGTCGGCAAGGCGATGGAGAAACTTGGATATGAGCCGAAGACGGAAATAGCCGTCGGACTGAAGCAATTTGTCGAGTGGCTTAGAAGTGCTTAGGATGATGTTATGAAGAAAGCGTTGATAACCGGTATAACGGGGCAGGATGGTTCCTACCTTACCGAGCTGCTGTTGGACAAGGGTTATGAGGTCTATGGGATTATCCGCAGGAGTTCGTCGTTTCATACGGGCAGGATCGATCATCTGTACAGGGACCCGCACGAACAGCCGGCGCTGAAACTTATCTACGGCGATCTTACCGACGGCGGCGATCTTTCCACTGTAGTGAATGAGATTCAGCCGGACGAGGTTTACAACCTGGGCGCCCAGAGTCATGTTCGGGTCAGTTTCGATATGCCCATCTATACCGCCGATGTGGACGCTCTCGGGACGCTGCGCCTGTTAGAGGCGATTCGGACGATAAAGAATCCTCCGCGTTTCTATCAGGCATCGAGCAGTGAGATGTACGGCAAGGTTGTCGAAACGCCGCAGACGGAAAAGACACCGTTTTATCCGAGGAGCCCTTACGGCTGTGCGAAGGTTTACAGTTACTGGCAGACGGTGAATTATCGGGAGGCGTACGATCTGTTTGCCTGCAACGGGATTTTGTTTAATCATGAGTCTCCCAGGCGGGGCGAGACTTTTGTTACAAGAAAGATAACGCGGGCGGCGACCCGGATCAAACTCGGGTTGCAAAAGGATCTTTACTTAGGCAATGTGGACGCCAAACGCGACTGGGGTTTTGCGGGCGATTATGTCGAGGCGATGTGGCTTATGCTGCAGCAGGATGCCCCTGACGATTATGTTGTCGCTACGGGCGAGAATCATTCCGTGTGTGAGTTTCTGGATGAGGTCTTCGGGCGCCTCGACCTGGACTGGTCCGAGTATGTGAAGAAGGATCCGAAATACTTCAGGCCGGCGGAAGTCGATATCCTGTTGGGAGATCCGGGCAAGGCAAAAAAGGAATTAGGCTGGCGACCCAGGGTTACTTTCAAAGAGCTTGCCCAAATGATGACCGAGGCCGATATGAAGCTGGCGGAGGAGGAAAAGATTCTTAAGGACCATGGGCGAGGTTAAAATGAAGACAAACGGAGTAATACAAAGAAAATTAGCCCTTCTTGACAAGCATCTTCTTAATCTTCGAAATGAATTCAAGGGTGTGAGCCTGGAAGATTTCCGGGAAAGCTGGGTTTTGCAGCGGATGGCCGAGCGTGTCCTGCAGGTCATGATCGAGATTTGCATTGATGTTGCCGAACGTATTATCGCATTGAAAGGCGCCGGGCCTGCGGCGACGGGTTCGGAGGCGATCGAGAAGCTTGCCGCTTTGGGCGCAATTCAATCGGCTCAGCCCTATGTGGAAATGGTGCATTTCAGGAATCTTGTCGTTCATCAATACGAAGAGATCGATCCTGAAATTCTCTACAGTATTGTCAGTAAGAAACTCGATGACTTCAGACGATTCCGGGACGAGATTGACAAACTATGAAATTTGATGCCGACAAATTAGGACAGATGATCGAGGCCAGGTGTGCGGAGGTGTGTTTTGCGCTGCTTCACGGCTCGGCCAAAGAAGGCGATGTGCGCCCGGGCGGAGATATCGATATAGCGCTTTATATGGACGGGCGGGCGACGCTTGAGACTTTTGGGCAGGTTATCGAAATAGTGTCGGAACTTGCGCCCGGCGTGAAATGCGATCCGGGCGTGCTTAACGGGGCAGAGCCGGTGTACCGCTTCGAGGCGTTGAAGGGAAAACTCTTGTTTTGCAGGGACCAGGATCGTTATCTGGATTTCTTTTCGCTGACGTGCAGGGAATACGAAAGCCAGATGGCCGACTACCAGCGGCAGCATAAGTATCGCCTGGAATATCAAGGGCATGAGTAATCTTTACATGAGAGGGCAACATCTTGGGTGAGTTTTTTGCGGACAGACGGATCGTTGTTACCGGCGGGGCGGGGTTTCTGGGTAGTTTCATTCTCGAGAAGCTTCGTGCCAGGGGGTGCGGGGCGATTCTTGTGCCGACGGTTGAGGAGTATGATCTTGTCAAGGCCGCCGATATTGAACGGATGTACGATGATATGCGGCCTGATGTTGTGATTCATTTAGCCGCTGTCGTTGGGGGGATCGGGGCGAATCGTGAGCATCCGGGCAAGTTTTTCTACGAGAATCTTATGATGGGCGTCCAGCTTATCGATCAGGGCAGGCTGCGGGCAATCGAGAAGTTTGTCGCTATCGGCACGGTCTGTGCTTATCCGAAGTTTACGCCGGTGCCGTTTAAGGAAGACGATATATGGAACGGCTATCCGGAGGAGACGAATGCCCCTTACGGGCTTGCCAAGAAGATGTTGCTGGTTCAGTCGCAGGCCTATCGCCGGGAGTACGGGTTTAATTCGATTTTTGTTTTGCCGGTGAACCTGTACGGACCGAAGGACAATTTTGACCCGGCAAGCAGCCATGTGATACCGGCATTGATAAAGAAATGTGTTGACGCGGTTGACTCCGGGGCCGATTATATCGAGTGCTGGGGCACGGGCAGTGCGTCGCGGGAGTTTGTCTACGTTGAAGACGCAGCGGAAGGGATTCTGCTGGCGACGGAACACTATAACAGCCCGGAGGCGGTCAATATCGGCTCGGGTTTTGAGATCACGATAAAGGATCTGGTCAAAAGCATCGCGAAGTTTACGGGTTTTGCCGGTGAGATTCGCTGGGACAGTTCCAAGCCCAACGGCCAGCCCCGTCGGTGTCTCGATGTTTCGCGGGCCAGAAGTGAGTTCGGCTTCGAGGCAAAAACCGACTTCGACGAGGGCCTCAAGGCGACGATCAAGTGGTATCGCGAAAACCGTAATGCAGTTTAACGACGACAAAGCTGTTGAGAAGGAAAGGCAGAAAGACTAATGCATGTACCTTTGCTGGATTTGAAGGCGCAGTATGGAGCGATCAGGGATGAGGTTTTGGCGGGTATCAATGAGGTTCTGGATGCACAGCGTTGTATCGGCGGGCCGAAGGTTGAGGGTCTTGAAAAGGCCGTCGCCGAAGTCAGTGGCTGCAAGTATGCCGTTGGCGTATCGAGCGGGACCGATGCGATATTGAATGCGTTGATGAGTCTTGGCGTCGGACCGGGCGATGAAGTTATTACGACGCCTTTTACGTTCTTTGCGACTGTCGGCTGTATAGCAAGAGTCTGCGCGAAGCCGATTTTTGTCGATATCGATCCGCGAACATACAATATCAATCCCGAGCTTATCGCTGCGGCGATAACCGATAAGACCAAAGCGATTATGCCGGTTCACCTTTTCGGGCAGATGGCGGATATGGATCCGATCATGGCGGTGGCGAAGAAGCATGGCGTTGCTGTTATCGAAGACGCCGCTCAATCAATCACCAGTGTCTATAAGGGCAGGAAGGCGGGGAGTATCGGGACTGCCGGTTGCTTCAGCTTTTTCCCCAGTAAGAATCTCGGCGGCATCGGCGACGGCGGAATGATTGTCACTAACGACGCCGAACTTTATGAGCGAATGAAGGTCATGCGTAACCATGGCCAGACAGGTACTTATGAACACAAATATATCGGCGGCAATTTTCGACTGGACCCGATCCAGGCGGTTGCGCTTTCGGTGAAGCTTCCTCATCTTGACAGTTGGTCGGCGGCACGGAGAGCTAACGCTGAGTATTATAACAACAAATTTGCAGGCACGGTAGTTGAAACGCCTTATATCAGCCCGGATTGCGTATCGATTTATAATCAGTATGTGATTCGTGTTCCGAAACGCGATGAGGTGCTCGAGCATCTTAAAGCGAATGATATCGGCTGTGCGGTGTACTACCCCGTTTCACTGCATCTTCAGGAGTGCTTTGGATACCTGGGATATAAAGAAGGCGATTTCCCGGCGAGCGAGAAAGTATCCGGCGAAGTTCTTGCACTTCCGGTATATCCTGAACTTACCGATGAGATGAAGGACTATGTAGCGGGAAAAGTTTTATCTTTCCTTCAATAGCACATTTCAAAAAGTATGCCATTAAACGAAATAATCCGGATTGCGCGTCCCGGCCATTGGGTCAAGAATATCGTTGTGCTTTTGCCCGTTGTCTTTGGTATGCAGATGGCCGAGAGAAGCGCCTGGCTCAATGCGGGCATGGCGGCGGTTGTGTTTTGTCTTGCGTCGAGTTTTAGCTACATAATAAACGATATCAGAGACAGAAGTCTCGATCGCAATCATCCCGTCAAGAAGAACCGTCCGCTGGCGTCGGGTCGGATGAGCCTGAAAGCGGCGGTCGTCGAATCACTGGTATTCGGCGTGTTGGCGCTTGTTGCGGCGTTTTCCGTGTCCGGGCTGCTGTTGTATTTCTGCATCGGGTATATTCTGCTGCAGGTCGGATACACGTGCTTTTTCAAGCAGAAGGCTCTCGTTGACGTTATATGCATTGCGATGGGTTTTGTGCTGCGCGCCGCGGCCGGCGCGGTCGCCATTCGCGTAGCCATCAGCCCGTGGCTGTTTATCTGCATGTTCACGATCTGTCTTTTCATGGGCTTCTGCAAACGCTATAACGAACTGGTGACCATTGGCGATTTGTCCCGTGCCGAGGGGCACCGCAATACGCTGATTGCCTATACGCCCGATCTGCTCACCCACCTTATCACGATCTCGGCGGCAATCGCGGTGGTTGCGTTCCTTTTCTACGGGCTGACGGAAACCACGATCGAGCAGTTCGGCACGAATTATTTTGTATATACGCTTCCGCTGGTTGTCTATGCGGTCTTCAGATTTGCGATGCTGTCAATGAAGGGCTCTTACATGGACCCGACGGATCTGATTCTTCACGACAGACCTTTCCAGGCGACGGTTATTATGTGGATGGCCTCGGCGGTGGGTATAATCCTGTGGGGCAGACAGCTTGCCGACTGGATCGGCAGGATGTATTGACGGGACCGCGCACGATTACGAATCACTCGATGAACGACACTCGACAAATCGCGTTTCAATATGCACTGGTTTTGATTGCGGCGATCGCACTTTATGCGATATGCTGTGCGCCCGGGGCCTTGTGGCAGGACAGCGGCCTGATTCAATACCGCATCCTGCACAATGATATCGAGGGCAAGCTGGGCTTAGCGCTTTCGCATCCGCTGTTCTACATGGCGGGTATTGCC
>JAGHBX010000486.1 GCA_021160785.1 Planctomycetota bacterium
ACCTCAAACAGTTTGACGCCGTTGTTTTTAACAATACCAACAACGAGATTTTTCTGCCGGAAAATTTCGACAAACTCTCCGATGCCGAGAAGGAAAAAGCCGCCGAATACGATGCCAGGCTCAAGGCAAGCCTCGTGAAGTATTTGAAGAAAGGCGGCGGGTTGGCGGTAACTCACGCCGGCGTGGCGAGCTTTCGCAAGTGGCCGGAGTTTGGAAATATCATCGGCGCCAGATTTGAGAACCATCCCTGGCACGCCGGCTCTACTGTTACATTGAAGGTCGAAGAACCGGACCATCCGGTCGCCGGGGCGTTCAAAAAGCCCATCTTTGAGGTTACCGATGAGATATACCAGGTGGCGGACCCTTACTCGAGAGAGAAGCTTCGCGTATTAGTGACTATTGACACGGACCGCACGCCGACGGATATGAAGAGCATCAGTCCCGCCCGTCGCAAGGACAAAGATTTCGCCATGACATGGATCAAAAACTATGGCAAAGGAAGAGTGTTCTACTGTGCGCTGGGGCATCAGCATGAGTTGTTCTGGAATGAGATGATTTTGCAGCATTATCTCGACGGTGTACAGTTTGCCGCCGGCGATTTGAAGGGTGATGCGACGCCCAGTGCAAAACTTCGCATGGTGCGTACAAAGAAATAAGTAAACAAAACTGTTTTATATTCAGGAGACGTATTATGGCCTGGAGGACGCAGGTAAACAAAGTGATGAACCGTCGACAATTCATGGGGCGCTCTGCCGCGGCGACCGCTATTGCCGTGGGGGTTCCTGCGATTGTTCCGTCATCGGTTTTCGGCGCCGACGCACCGAGCAACCGTATCGTGATGGCTAGCATCGGTCTGGGAGGTCAGGGCAGCGGCAATGCCAGGGGATTCGACGCCAAGGATGGCTCTCAAATTGTTGCCGTCTGTGACGTTGACGCTGCGCATCGGGAGAAGGCGCGCGAGAGGTTCAAACTCGACGCAAAGTCGGCGTACAACGATTTCCGCGAGGTGTTGGCTCGCAGTGATATAGACGCGGTCTCTGTCGCCACGCCGGACCACTGGCACGTGCCGATATCGATTGCCGCAGTTAAGGCGGGCAAGGATGTGTACTGCGAAAAGCCCCTTACCCTTACGCTCGGAGGGGGGCGCAAGCTCGCCGATGCGGTGAAACGCTACGGTCGTGTGTTGCAGACAGGCTCGCAGCAGCGTTCGGGCAGTGAGTTTCGCCAGGCATGCGAGTTGGTCCGCAACGGCTATATTGGCGACCTCAAGACCATCCGCGTGGGGATACCGGGCAACAACCGCTCGTGTCCCGAATGGAAGCCGGAACCGGTCCCCGAGGGATTTGACTATAATTTCTGGCTTGGACCGGCGCCCTGGGCGCCGTATACGAAGATGCGGTGCCACTATTCCTTCCGCTTCATACTGGACTATTCGGGAGGTCAGATGACCAACTGGGGAGCTCACTACCTGGACATTGCACAGTGGGGCAACGGCACGGATGATACCGGGCCCGTGAAGATTGACGGCAAAGGCGAGTTTCCAACCAAAGGGCTGTTCAATACCGCCACTAAAGTCGACATCAAGTACACATACGCCAACGGTGTCCTGCTGCATCTGACGACGAGCGGAGGCCATACGCGCTTTGAGGGAACCAAGGGCTGGGTGGACGTTAAGCGCGGTCGGATCACAGCCGGCCCCGAATCGCTCTTGAAAGTGAAGATCAAGCCCAATGAAATTCACCTGTACAACAGCCGCGATCACAAGCAGAATTTTCTGGATTGTGTCAAGAGCCGCAAGCAGCCCATCGCCAATGCGGAAATCGGCCACCGCTCAGCTTCCCTGTGCCATCTTGGAAATATCTCGATGCTGTTGGACAGACCCGTCAAGTGGGACCCCAAAAAGGAAAAGTTCATTAACGACGCCGCCGCCGACCAGATGATCAGCAGGCCGATGCGGACGCCGTGGAGATTGTAGTTTTAATTAGAGTTGTAGGGTGTCCCGGCGCGCCGGGATTAGCCCACCGTTATTGCTTAATTAATTAGAGAAAGGTAGAAAAGGAAGGTAGCTAATGAAAAGTACGACATTCATCACAAGTGTTGCGATTATTGCTTTGTTTCTCTCAATGTTTGGGGTAAATGCCTCCGCCGAGCAGGTGCAGATTGAGCTGTCGGCGCCGAAGGCCGACTGTCTGGACGTGCCGGTGACGTGTGCGGTTGAGCTGCCCGGTGCGCTTGCTCGCGTCGATGCCGGCCAACTGAGCGTTAGCGTCCGTCAGGACGGACAGCCCGGCGATATATGCGGTCAGATAGTCCGCACGCCCGACGGCAAGGCCAAACTGTGCTGGGTCGCCCCGAAGATTGCCGCGGGCAAGTCCACCAGTTGGACTGCAACCGTGAGCAAGGGAAAGGCCGACGCCGGTTTCAGTTGGAAGGATAATTCCGGCGAGTATCTTGATCTGCTCTTTGACGGCAGCAAGGTAACCCGGTACATGTACGCTTATGACAAATCGACGCCCAAGCGTCTGCACGAGACGTACAAGGTGTTCCACCATGTCTTCGACGCCGACGGCAAAAACGTAATCACAAAAGGCCCCGACGGTGAGACGCCCTATGAACAGGGCCTCTATACGCACCACCGGGGAATCTTCATAGGCTGGAGAAAGGTGAAGCATCAGGGCCAGGAGTACGATTTCTGGCACATGAAGGGTGTCTTTCTGGTGCATCAGAAATTCCAGCAAATGGTTGCCGGACCTGTTTTAGGCAGTTCGACGGCGGTGATTAACTGGATCGACAAGAAGGGCGCTGCCGTAATCCAAGAGCAGCGAACCACGACCGTTTTCCGCCAGAGCGATCCGACGATACTGCTCCTTGAGTTCGAGACCAATCTTAAGGCTGTTAACGGCGACGTCATTCTTGACGGCGATCCGGAGCATGCCGGCTTTCAGTATCGCCCGCACAACGACGTTGCCTCCGGACCGGCGGATGTCAAGGCGCGTTACCTGTTTCATAAAGACGGCATCGATGCTCACAAGGACCAGAATCTGCCGTGGGTCGCGATGTCATACGGCCTAAACGGCAAACGCTACAGCGTTTTGCACATGAGTCATCCCGACAATCCGAAGCCGTCGGTCTATTCGGCCTACCGCGATTACGGGCGATTCGGAGAGTTTTTCAAGGACGAAATAAAGGACGGCCAGACCCTGAATCTGAAATACCGTATTCTCGTTGTCCCGGGTGATTTGCCCAGGCGCAACGAAATGGCGGCCCGATATCTGTCGTTTGTGGACGGCCCGAAGGTTAACAAGGTCGTTTGGAAGTCGCAATCCGACACATCCGGCACAGGGGCGGCGACGAAGATGGCGCCGCTGCCGATTGTGTTGCCAAAGCCCATGTTTGTCGGGACTCCCACAAATATCAAGGTTCCGAATCTGATGAAGGGGACCGGTAAGCCGCGTCCTCCTTTCTATGCTCCCGTCGGCTGCGTCAACCTTGCCGCCGGAAAGGTCGTCGGCAGCACCGATGACCTGCCCATCATCGGAGATATCGAGATGATTACCGACGGCGACAAAGAAGCCGCCGACGGCAGTTACGTCGAGTTGGGACCGTTCCAGCAGCATATTACCGTTGACCTGGGACAGGAGTGCGAGGTCTATGCCGTGTTGGTATGGCACTATCACAAGCAGGCCAGGGTCTACTTCGATGTCATCGTCCAGACCGCCGACGACGCCGATTTTATCTCGAACGTCAAGACGCTGTTCAACAACGACATTGATAATTCCGCGGGGCTTGGCATAGGCGCCGATATGCACTATATCGAGACGTCGGATGGCAAACTCATCGACGGCAAGGGAACCAAGGCCCGTTTCGTGCGTTTGTACAGCAATGGCAGCAACGCCAACGACTTGAACAACTATATCGAAGTAGAGATCTGGGGCAAGCCCGCTAAGTAACCTGCCCGGCAGGGAACTTTGCGAGTGCCTTTGATTTTTTGCACACCCCCGCCGGGAGAGCCCGGCGGGGGTGTGATGTTTAATACGGCAATGGAGAATGCGTTTTCGGTAAGGCTGTGAGATGAGATCATTGAAAACATGTTTCTTGCTGATTTTGGCGGTCACCCTGGCGGCTGCGGCGATACGACTGCCCAGGCTTGCTCAGCGTCCCATGCACACAGATGAAGCGATCCATGCCTATAAGTTCGGTACACTGCTGGAAGCCGGCGAATATGTATATAACCCCGATGAATATCACGGCCCGACGCTGAACTATTTCACAATGCTTCCGGCGAAGCTGTGTGGGCAAAAGACATACCAGCAGATCAATGAGTTTACGCTGCGCGTAGTGCCGGTTGCCTTCGGGATCCTGCTTGTGCTGTTAGCCATCGGTGTCGCAGACGGCATGGGACGACCCGCCGCGATTATGGCGGCAATACTGACGGCCGTTAGCCATGCGATGATTTTCTATAGTCGCTACTACATCCAGGAAACGCTGCTTGTCTGCTTTACCTTCGGCGTGATAGTCTGCGGCTGGCGATACGCAAGGAGCAGGCGTCCGGGCTGGGCTGTCGGCGCAGGCATCTGCGTCGGGTTCATGCACGCCACCAAAGAGACGTTTGTGATTGCGATGGCGGCGATGGCGGCGGCTCTTTTGCTTACACTGATTTTGCGCAAAAGAGGCGCAGGTGTACCTGCCGAAATCGTCCGGAAGGTCAATCGCAAGCATATTGCCCTTGGGCTTGTCGCGGCGGGTGTGGTCTCGGCGATACTGTTTTCGTGCTTTTTCAAAAACCCGCGCGGCATTATCGATTCGGTACTGACTTACAAGACCTATCTGGATCGTGCCGGCAACAACCAGATCCATGCCCATCCGTGGTATTATTATCTGCAGATTCTCATTTTCTCGCGACTGGGCGACGGTCCAATATGGTCCGAGGCGCCGATAGTCGTCCTTGCGATTGTGGGGTTTGTCGCTGCGATTACAAAGCGGGGCATAAAGAACGTCGATTTTGACTTCCTGCGGTTTATCGGTTTTTATACGCTCATTATGACGGTGGCTTATTCGTGTATACGCTACAAGACTCCGTGGTGCCTGATGGGCTTTTTGCACGGCATGATACTGCTTGCAGGAGTCGGCGCGGTTGTCCTGGTGAGGCTTGCGCCGCCGAAATTGCCGCGGACGATCGTTGTGCTTCTTCTTGCTGCGGGTGTCTTAGGGCTGCTGTGGCAGGGCTGCGTCGGAGCGTACAAATACTACGACGACCATGCCAATCCTTATGTGTATGCGCATACGAGTTCGGATATTTTCGCGATGACCGAGAGCGTTGAAAAGATGGCGGCGCTGCATCCCGCCGGGAAGGCAATGCCTATTGAGGTGATATGCCCGGGCGGTGACCACTGGCCGTTTCCGTGGTATTTGCGGTCGTTTAGTCAGGTGGGCTATTACAATGAGGTGGACATGACGACGAGCCCCGCGCCGGTCATTATTGCGTATGCATCGCTGGAGCAGGAGGTCTTAACGAAGATATACACTGTCCCTCCGCCGGGCGAGAAGAGTCTTTACGTGCCGCTGTTTGATTCGTATATGGAATTGCGGCCGACGATCGAGTTACGCGGTTATGTGATCAATGATCTGTATGAAAAGCAGTTTGAGCCGCCGAAATTAGAGGAGCTTGAGAGCAAAATGGAAAAAGAGCCTCCCGAAGTTGTATTGGTGAACAGTCAGGGCGATGCGATTGAGGGCATCTGTCGCTTTTCGCATGAGGCGATGGCGACGACTTTCGAGGTGCTGATCCAGCACGACGACCGTGAGTATGCGCGTCAGGCGGCGCTGGAGGCGTTTAACGAGATAGATCGGATCGAGCAGGAGTTGAGCAGCTTCGTTGAAAACAGCGACATTGGCAGAATCAACACGGCCGTGGTGAATAAGCCCGTCAACGTCGGCCTGGAGACGTTTGCGTGCCTGGAGATTGCATGCCGCCTTTGTGCGGAGACTTACGGCGCGTTTGACGTGACCATAGGATCGCTTTTTGAGTGTCTGCTCGACGCCAATAAGCAGCCGCGTGCGGTCGATCAACTGCGGCTTGCCGCGGCGCGTTCGCGAACGGGGTCGCATCTGCTCAAACTGGACGGCAAGATGCATACCGTGTCGGTTTCGGCGGTGGGGGTGAAGGTGGACCTGGGCGGCATCGGCAAGGGTTTTGCTGTCGACAAGGTCGCCAGGCTGTTGCGCGAGTGGAGCATTGACAAGGCGATGATCCACGGCGGATACAGTACTGTGTTGGCGATGGAGGCGCCGGCGGATTCTGCGGGCTGGCCGATCACATTCAGCAATCCGCTGGACCGGAAAGAGACTATTGCCAGGCTTATGATAGAGAATGAAGCGGTCAGCGGTTCGGGGCTCGAGCAGGGCGTTCACATTATCGATCCTCGCCAGGCAAAGCCGGTTGCCGGCAAGCTCGCTTCATGGTCAAGTGCACGCGACGCGGCGACTGCCGATGCGCTTTCGACGGCGTTTATGGTCATGTCGCCGGAGGAGATCA
>JAGHBX010000191.1 GCA_021160785.1 Planctomycetota bacterium
AAATCCCTGACCCGCAAAGTCTTAGCCAACTACGGCAACGACCCGGCAAACTGGCAGGCCGCTAACCCGACCCGCGGGTATTAAATCAACTGCTGTCGCGACTGATGTTACGTTGCAGCCGGCAAAGCAGGCTTTGCATATATGGCAAGATGTTCGATAAGTTCGTCGCTCATTCTTTGACGAAGGGCGGCATATTTGGCGTCGGCAAAAACATTGTTCCACTCCCGCGGATCCTTGTTCAGGTCGTACAATTCACCGCTGACGATGTCTGCATGTTCAAAGCCGTCCTTGACGCTCGACTTGTCCATGCACAAGATCAGCTTGCAGCCTTCCTTTCTCCACATATAGGCAGCGGTCTTCGGTTGATTGTGGAACTCGCAGAAGCTTGCGGTTTTGACGGCGGGTGCGAGCAGGTCTCGGCCGGGCTTAGTATTGTCGTTTTTAATGCCGGCCGCCTTTAGTATCGTGGGAAGCACATCCACCAACTCGGCAGGGCGGTGGTCAACGGTTCCCCTCGTGCCTTTCGAGACCGCCGTTCCCGCTATAATCATCGGCACCCGCACGCTGGATTCGAAGAGGCAGTACTTATTGAATCTGTAGTACCGCTCCCCTAACATCTCGCCGTGGTCGGATACATATAGGGCTCGACCTTTTCCTTTTGAGGTTGTTGGCCAACGTGGATTTTGTCAATATCGTAAAGCTCTTCGTACCCGGGCGGGACGTTATGACCGGCGTGCGGCTTCAAAAAGGACAGGTACAGGAACAGGGGTCTTTTTTCGTCGACGCCGCCTTCGATAAAATTCAGACATTCATTAAAGACCCAGCCGTCGCGGTGGTCCTTTTCGGCGACTTTACTCGTACAGCCAAGATAGCCGGCGATATTTTCTTCCCCGCCCCCGAATGGTCGAGTCTCCTCCATGTAACGCTCAAGTCCCTCCGGGTTCACGTCGCTCATCATGGCCCGACAAATTCAACAGTGTATAATACCACTTGGGCTTGTCGGATTCAAGTTGTACCCGGACGAGAAGCTTGAATTACCAGGACAAACTTGATAGCATGCTGAAAACGAGCATTTTTTTATGTGTGTGATGATATGAGGAATAAGGATAATATGATGCATACTTCCAATGCCGGATTCGTACACTCGTTTGTCGAGAGGTTGTTCGTTTTTGCCATGTGCCTGGCGTCGGCGCCCTTGTGGGCGGATGTGCCGCCGATGCGCGGGCTTGGCGACGTAAGCTGCGAGCACGTTCAACTGCAAGGTGGGTACTGGGGTCCGCGTTTCAAGACCGCCTGCGAGGTAACCGTCCCCCATGCGCTGGACTGCCTGGAGAGGGACGGCCACGTTACGAATTTCGATAAGGCAGCCGGTGTGTTTGACGGTCCACTCCGCGGCCATCACGCCTTCGACTCCGACCTCCACAAGGCTCTCGAGGGCGCGATGTACTGCTTGCAGCATCACGACGATACCAAGCTGCGACAGCGCGTCGAAGGTATTCTCGACCGCATCGTGGCTGCTCAACAGGCCGACGGTTTTCTGATCTCCTATTTTATCGTCAATGGTCTTGATAAGAAATGGGACGACATGCGCTTGGAGCATCAGATGTACAACGCGGGGCACTTTTTCGAGATGGCTGTCGAGCATCATCGCCTCAGCGGGGAAAAGAAGGCGATTGACGCAGCGAAACGTTTCGCCGACCATATTGACAGCGTTTTCGGACCTGGAAAACGTTATGATGTTGGCGGGCACGAAGAAATCGAACTGGCGCTGGTCAAACTGTATCGCGACACCGGCGAGCGACGATACCTGGAACTGTCTCGGTTCTTGCTCGATGAACGCGGCCATCTCCACGGTACGGAGCGAAGACCCTTCCAATCCGGTCCGCTGGTCGCGCCGGAGCGGGTCGAAGGCCAAACGGATGCTGAATATCGTCGTGCAAAGTGGCATGCCAGTCTGCGATGGCGTAATGGGCGGATGCAGGATCACAAGCCACTCGTCGAGCAGACCGAGGCAACCGGCCATGCCGTGCGGGCTGGATACATTTATTCGGCAATGGCCGACATCGCCCGTTTCATGGACGCCCCCGAATATGAGCAGGCCGTTGACAACCTCTGGCAAGATGTGGTCAGTCGCAAGATGTACGTCAACGGCGCCGTCGGTACGGCCCAGTATGGCGACGAGGGATTCGGCGATCCGTACCTGCTGCCCAACAGAACTTATTGCGAATCGTGCGCCGGCATCGCCCACGTGCTCTGGCAGCACCGCATGGCCCTGCTGAAAGCCGACGCCAAATACGCCGACGTTATGGAACTTGCGCTGTACAACGCCGCCATCTCCGGAATCTCAATCGCAGGCGACGCCTTCTTCTACCAGAACCCTCTCCAGAGCAACGGCGGGCGGCGCTCGTCGTGGATAGGTCTGGCCTGCTGCCCCACAAACCTGACACGCATAATTCCGCAGGTCGGCGGATTCGTATACGCCCGCGGCAAAGAAGGAATCTACGTCAACCTCTACGCCGCCGGAGCCGCCTCGATCAAGATGGACAACGGCGAAACGGTCAAGCTAACCCAGAAGACCGACTACCCGTGGAACGGACAGGTGCAATTAGCCGTCGCGCCGGATAAGCCGTCTGAATTCACACTATGCCTCCGCATCCCCGGCTGGGCGCAAGGCCGACCCGTCCCAAGCGACCTCTACCGCTTCGCCGATTCCAAAGTAGCGCCTGTAGCACTCAAGATCAACGGAAAAACAACCAACTCCAAACCGAAAGAAGACGGCTATGTCCACATGAAGCGCCGTTGGAAGGCAGGCGACGTAGTCCAACTCGACTTGCCTATGCCGATCAAGCGGGTCTATGCACATGAGAAAATCGCCGCAGACAAGGGCAAGGTGGCGCTAATGCGAGGCCCAATCACCTACTGCATCGAAGCGGTAGATAACCCCGATATAAAAGTCCTCGGCGTAGCCTTGCCAAAAGAAGCCAAACTGCACGCACAGTATCGCCCAGAGCTGCTCGGAGGCGCGACAATCATTGAGGGTAAAGCCCTTGCCGACGAAAAACGCCCCGTCAAACTGACGGCCGTGCCCTATTACTCATGGGCAAACAGGGAAAAGGGAGCGATGACAGTCTGGATCGACGAAGCCTTATAGCCCTGTCCCTATGCGAACCGGACCGAGCAAGCCGACCGGGGCCGGCTTGCGGCTGTTTCGGTTGGTCCAGCCGCTGGCCGTGCGATTGTCCTTGAGGCTGTGGCAGTAGTTGTACAGGACCGAGGTCACTTTCACTTCCAGGACGTTGTTGCCTGGGATAACGGCCTTGCCGATCTGATAAACGTGGCGTCCGAACCACTTGACGCCGAGCGGTTTGGCGTTGAGCGCAACCTCGGAGATGTCCGCAACTTCGCCCAGATCGAGCAGGGCGGCGCCCTTTGGAGCTTTGAACTGCGTTCGATAAATGGCCGTGCCGGCAAACGTGTTTAGCGCCGGATCATCGCCGGCGCCGAAATCAGCCAGTCGGTCCATTGTGCGTTGCGACTGTTCGCCGATGACCGGTTCGAGCGTTACTTGCCACGGACCCTTCAGGTCGACGAATTGGCGCGGTGCATCTGGGAGCGATGGAGGCGCCTGGGCGGGCATATCCGGCTCAAAGACCAGCAGCAACGACTCGAACGGTCCCAGGCTTATAGCCAGTTCGTTCGGTTTTGCGCCATGAGGGAAGACTCGTCGAGTCCCTGTCTGCGTATCCCACAGCCAGGGGGTTTTGCCGCCCG
>JAGHBX010000119.1 GCA_021160785.1 Planctomycetota bacterium
CAGATATCTGGCCTTTTCCAGGAAGGGCACTAATGTATGGATGTCCGATCTCAAATTCGGTATAATGTATTTTTTCAAAGCCAACGGCGAATTCGCCAGCAGCCGCACCGGCACACGGGCAATTATGGGCAAGAACCTTTTGGGCGTCTATTCGTATTTTTCGAAAGTCGAATGGAAGTTTTATGGAGTCAGGGCGGGCGGCATGATCTACGGCAGCAAGGCCGATGTCCTCGGCGCAAGCGAAAAACTTATCTCGGTGATCCTGCCGCTGCTGGAAACCGAACACTGGCCCGATTGGGAAAAGGCAAATCAACCCGAACAGTCCCCCGCCGGTCAGATTACAGATTCTCGATAAAGTTTAAGTAGTTGTTAGCTTTTACAGTGCGTTAACAGGAAAAGAAATGGCAAAGAGAAAGTTAAACAAGAAAGTCGTAATATCAGGCATAATCATTCTGGCCGTCGCTGTTGCCGCAGCGGCATACGTCGGTCTGCGTTGGTGGACGGGAAGGAATCCCGACAAACTTCTTAGCGAGGCGAACGAGCGGCTCGGCGAGATTGAAACTCAACTGACTCAGTACCGAGAGATGCTGTCGGACCCGGATCGGCAACAGGAAACAGAACAACTGAAGGAGGCGGGGCGGCAGGCCTACGCCTATGTCTTTCGTAAATACGGCCGGGCCGCCGGGTTCGCAAAGGATGACGCACGTAAGATCAAGATACTTTTTGAGCTTGCCGATCTTTACCACGATACTAATAATGAATTCTACTCGCCCAACTGGGAAAAAATACTCCGGGTATGGTACAGTGTAATCAACCTCGATCCTACAAACGTCACTGCACGCCTGAAACTCCTGCACTATTTCTATGACAGCGCAGACGCCGGCAATCCGACGGTATGGTCAAGGGTCAAAGAACAATTCTCCGGGACGGAAGCCGACGGCAGCGACGGATTGATACAGATCATGGCGGCGCAGAACAAGCAACCCGATCCCTTTGTATTGGCAGCCAAAGCACGGGCGGCGCTCGAGCTGGGCGCAAGCGGGCAGGCGACGGATCCCGGCGCAAGCCTCGATGAGGCAATCGGCGATTTTGAAGCGATCCTGGAGCAGACGCCCGATGACGTGGACATCTACCGGCACCTCGCCCGCGCCATCATCGAGAGGGGAAATATCAGAAGCGCCGCCGGTTACGCCAACGCCGCAGAAGAGGCCTCCCAACAAGCCGAAGATGTCCTCCAAAAGGCGGTTGAAGTGTTGCCCGAGGATGTCCGGTCGCATATCAATCTCCTTGAAATGAGACTGACCAAGATCCAAAACGATCCCAATAAGATTCGGGCCATTGAACCGGATTTCCAGTCGCTCTTTCCCAAGTTCGATTCCAGCGCTGCGGCCCATGCCT
The DNA here is from genome assembly GCA_021160785.1 of Planctomycetota bacterium. GTDB lineage: Bacteria > Planctomycetota > Phycisphaerae > Sedimentisphaerales > Anaerohalosphaeraceae > B28-G16. Next base: position 1,399 of record JAGHBX010000119.1, read on the forward strand.
CACTTTCGCAATACTATCAATTCAGCAATCAACTCGACAAGGCTGTTGATGCAATAGAACTCGCGATGGAGTTGGACGACCAGAACATCCAATACGCATTATCAGCCGCAAACCTGCACTATGTCAAGTCCTCCCGGACCGAAGACATGGAGACGGAGTTGGAAAAAGCCCTCAAAATCGCCAATGCGGCATTGAAGTTGCCCGCTGCACAGACCGTTTCCGGACCAAGGCGTGGCGCCAATCGGATAAATCGCCTTACGCTGCATTCCTTCCTGGCGAGAATTTATGTCGAGCAGGCGCTTCGGGCCCTTCAAGACGACGATGTCGAAAAGAACCGCGAACTGGCGGCAAAGGCCGAACAAAATGTTCACGAGATCACACAGCTTGTCGGCAGCAGCACCAACATTTATGTGACCATGTGGTCCGTAATCCTTGATCTGGCGCGTGGACACAACGAAAACGCCATCCGTCAAATGTATGACGCCTATGAGCAGTTTGAGGCCTCCCGGAGGCCTGACCAGAGGCCTGGCCTGGAACAGTCCTATCTGTCCTACATGTTAGCCCAGGCCTTCAAAGGCCGCCCGGAAGTGGGAAGCCGTCTGAAGTTTCTCGGGATCGCTATCGTCGGCGGGATCACCTCCTCAAAACCGCAGGTTCTGCTTGATTACGGAGAGTTGTTTCTCAATGTTAAGAATTGGCAATATGCCATTTCAGCGGCGAAGGCCTGCGAACAGGTTGTATCGCCCAATCAGCGAAGCAGAAGCATTCAGGCCGCCGCCTACATCGGATCAAGACAGTTTGAAGAAGCCGCCGACATACTCGATGCAATGGACCCCGGCGCCCCCCAGACGAAAGGCCTGCGTCTTTCTCTGGCGCATGTGCAAACCACACGCATGACTCGACTGCAATCGCAGGATCCTCTGACTCCAGAAGAACAAAAGCAGTTGGATCAATATCGAAGCCAAAGAGCCGATCTGCTCGATGACCTCGTCGACACACATCCGGAGCAGGTATCGTTCGGCATCGTCACTATCGTTTGCAGGGACTATCTCACGCAAAACAAACCCGACCGCGCAAAGGCGCTCGTCGAAAAGTATCTCGCCCATGGCGCCGACAATCTAAACGCGCTGATACTTCAGCGGAGTCTGCTCGAACCGGACCCCCTTAACATCCCCCCCGACAGGTCCAACGAAATAGCCCTGGAGGTAACTTCCGAAATCTCCGATCCGTTGCGGCGCGCCGTTTCTCTCGGTCGCTATCATCTGTCTCGGGGCCATTACGCCCAGGCCGCCGATGAATACAAGAAAGCGCTCGATATCGCACCCGACAACGAACAGGCTATCAGCGGACTCTTTGACACGGCTATTTTACAGGAAAACAAAGATTTCGAACTGGCCGATCAGATGGCGCAGAAGGCCCGCCAGAACAATCTGGACGGTTGTGAAGGCAATTTCTATCTCGCGACGCTCAGCCTTGCCCGGTCCGATTATGATCAGGCCCTTGAGAGGGTCCAACTGTGTTTGAAGAGCAGGCCTGTTCATGCAAGTTCATACAATCTGCGAAGCCGTATCAAAAACGCCATGGGTAACTTCGATGAGGCGGTTAAAGACGCACAAACCGCCGCGGAAATGAATCCACTGGATATTGGCATAGCCAGACAAAGGGTGCAGGTTCTTCACGAGCGCAACACACGTCAAAAGCAAGGTCTTTCGACCGAGCAGCAGCAGGA
>JAGHBX010000472.1 GCA_021160785.1 Planctomycetota bacterium
GGTTAATCCAAAACCCTTGCGGGGTCCGGAACTTTGCGCTCTTTAGGGGAAGGTATGGGAATTTTTTCAGAAAACAGTTTTACGCAGTCGACGGCTTGCCGGGGCAGACGGGCGTCGCACTGGGGTGGCTGGGCGTGTTTTTCGTGATCTACCTGGTGATGCCGGTGCTAAACGCCCTCGTCAACCGCGCCAAGGCGAGCAAGGGTGATGTAATCTGTGTGTTGGCCAACGCGGCGATGGTGTTTTTCTACGTCTGGAACACGCTGTACAGGGATGCACGGACGGAGCTGGCGTTCTGTGCGGTGGGCATGTGTGCGGCGCACTTTGCGGTCATGGCGGCGGTGTTTGTTCGCTGTCGCGAGGATCGTGATCTTCAAATGGTGCTGCTTGCGCTCGGTCTGGTTTTTGGTACGGTCGCTCTGCCGCTGTACTGGAAGATGAACGCGCTGGTGATGGCCTGGGCCGCCGAAGGCGTGATACTTGCCCTGATCGGCATTCGCTATCGCAGCATTCTTACCCAGGCGGCAGGCGTTGCGGCGACAATCCTTGCCTGCGCCAACCTGCTGCTTCGGCTGCCCATGCACGCTGAGGAGTTTAGCTTCGTGTTCAATCCGATGTTCGGGGCGTGGTGTTTTGTCGCCGCCGCGGTGTTTGCAGAGCATTTGCTTTACCGGTTCGCCGCCGACAGGGCGGAGGATGAATACGGCCTGTCCGCCCAGATGCTGTATGCGCTGATGGGCGCGATTCTGCTTGCCGCCGCGACGATGGAGTGGTATCTGCACTGCCGGTACAATCTGCCCGGCTATTCGTTCGCCAATGTGGTCAAGGGCGAAGTCGTGATTATGGCGGGACTGCTTGCTTTGTTTGTGCTTCGACCCCTGTGTCCCCGGGGCGCGATCCGCGAAACGCTGTCGATGGTTGTCACGGGGGCGGGTTCGCTGTGTATGCTGACCGCCTTGCCGTTTCTGCACAACAGGGATTTTTTGCTCTTTGCGAACAAGGATTTTTGCATAGTGTTGATCTTTATCCTGACGGTGGCGATCTGCCACGTGATCTATCGATTCACCTGTGAAAAAACTGACGACGGTCGCGGTATTGTGGGGCAGTTTCTGTACGGCGTTGTCGGCTGGCTCGGTATGCTTGCAGTCGGTGCGGAATGGTGGTTTCATTGCAAATACAACTTTGGAGATGTCGCCGCAATGGTGATCGATATGCCGCTCTTCGCCAGAGGCGTGGTGTTTATCCTTGCGGGCGCATTGCTCTTCTTCATGGTCCGCCCGATCTGCCCGAAAGGCCTGGTTGTGCGTATCTTTGCGATCATTGTCGCCGCGGCCGGGTCTGTATATACAATGATCGCCTTTGGACTGTTTTACGATGACGCATTCACCATCTTTGCCAATGTTGAGTTTGTAACCGCCGTTTCGTTCGTTGCGGCATTGTCCATCGCGGCATGGCTGATGAAGCGGCAGGGGACCGCCATTATGGGGAGCTGTAACATTGCCGTGGTCTTCAGTCTGGTCGCCGTGTTTGTCTTCTGGGTGCTGATGACGCAGGAGATATGGCTTTACTGGCGATGTGTCAACGAGTACGGCGCCGGCGAGCCAAACTGGCGGTTCTTAGCCTACATGTACATATCGATCGCCTGGGCGCTGTACGGCGCGGCGATCATGGCGGCGGGTTTTGCTTTGAAGATGAGGATTCTTCGCTATCTGGCGCTGGCGTTGTTTACGCTGCTCCTTGTGAAGGTCTTCGTCGTGGATACGAGCGAGGTCGAGCACGTCTATCGCATAGCGGCCTTCTTCGCCACGGGTATTACCTTAGTCGGTGTGTCATATCTGTATCAGTTCCTAAACAAGAAAGGGTTCTTCGAGCCCCTGCTGGGCGACCAGGCAGACAACGCCCAACAGCTCTCGGCTGCACCGGATGAGCAGTAGTTTTCCGGTTGATTTTTTGGGGCGTTTTCGGTATGCTTATACTGTCTGTTCGGGCCGACGGTGTTTTGCCTGAGTGTGATAAGTTATTGAGTGCCTGTAAAGGAGGCGGTATGAGCGGTTCTGTTCGATCTATTATTGTAATGGTGCTGTTGTGCGCTGTCTTTGTGCCTGCGGCGTGTGCAAAGAGCCGGACTGTTTTGGTCGAGGCCGAGGCCTTTGACGATCCCGGCGGGTGGATGCTCGATCAGCAGGGGATTGACCAGATGGGGTCGCCATATATGCTGGCGCATGGGATGGGCGTGCCGGTTGCCGATGCTTCGACGACGGTGGAGTTTCCATCGGCCGGTAAATATCATGTGTGGGTGCGGACGCGCAACTGGGCGGGTCCGTGGGATGCGCTTGCCGCGCCGGGCAGATTTCAACTGCTTGTCGACGGACAACCCTTGCCCGTGGTGTTCGGCGTCGAAGGCGCCAAGTGGCATTGGCAGCGTGGCGGGGTGGTTGATATCGGCAGGCGAAAGGTTGCTATTGGGCTTAACGACCTGACCGGTTTTGAAGGTCGCTGCGACGCGATTGTCTTTACGACGGATTCGGGCTTCGTGCCGCCCAACGAAGGCAAGGCGATGTCGGCCTTTCGACATGAACTTTTGAATCTGCCCGACGAGCCCGAAGATGCGGGAGAGTTTGACCTCGTGGTTGTCGGCGGCGGAATGGCGGGGACGTGTACGGCGATATCGGCGGCGAGACTGGGCTTGCAGGTTGCGCTGATTCAGAACCGTCCTGTTCTGGGCGGCAATAACAGTTCGGAAGTCCGCGTACACTTAAACGGCGAGATTAATCTGCCGCCTTATCCTGCGCTTGGCGATGTTGTTCGCCAGCTTGATTCGGGTTATCGCGGCAACGCCCAGCCTGCCGATCATTATGACGACGATAAGAAACTTCGCGTCGTCAGGGCGGAAAAGAATCTCCACTTGTTTTTGAATACCCACGCCTTCAAGGTGGAGAAGCAGGGCAGTAAGATCGCCGCGGTCATCGCCAGGAATACCCGGACGAGCCGGCAGTTGCGATTTGCGGCGCCGTTGTTTGTTGACTGTACGGGTGACGGGACGATAGGCTTTCTTGCCGGCGCCGATCTCCGCATGGGTCGTGAAAGTCGCAGCGAGACGGGCGAGTCGCTTGCACCGGAGAAGAGCGACAAGATGACGATGGGGATGAGCGTTCAGTGGTATTCGGGCCAAGCCAAAGAGCCGACGACTTTTCCCGATTGCCCGTGGGCGGTGCAGTTTACGCA
>JAGHBX010000506.1 GCA_021160785.1 Planctomycetota bacterium
CCCGCCGACGCCGACATCAGCAAGAAACACCTCGACTGGGAAAAGACGCCGGTAACGGCGATTGTTTCGCCGAAGGATTGTTCGCGGTGTCATCCCGCCGAAGCCGCCCAGTATCAAAAGAGCAAGCACGCCCAGACGCTCGAGATTGTGTGGAAGATCGATCCGTGGTTGAATGACGGGCTCAATAATACTATCGAACGTGTGACCGGTTGCCGGCATTGCCACGGCAGCATCGTAAAAGTCACCGACGGCGAATTGGACGCCGAGACCTGGCCCAACGTCGGCGTCGGCAGGATCAATCCCGACGGCAGCAGGGGCAGTTGTTCGAGCTGCCACACGAGACACCTGTTCAGCGTTGCCGAGGCCCGCAAGCCCGAAGCGTGCGGCCAGTGCCATCTCGGTCCGGACCATCCGCAGATCGAGATATACCATGAGAGCAAACACGGCGCAATCTACGATGCCGAAGGGGGCGGGTGGAATTGGGACGCCGCCGCGGGCGTCTGGGCGCCCGGCGTGGATTACCGAGCGCCGACGTGTTCGGTCTGCCATATATCGCAGGTTGGCGATGTGGCGGGTACGCATGACGTTACCGAGCGTTTGGCGTGGGAAACGCAGGCGCCGCTTACCGTGAGGCCTTCGGAGTTCAAACCTTTCCCCGCAAAGACCGACTGGAGGTACGAACGCGAGCAGCTGAAGCATGTATGTCTGGCCTGCCATTCGCCGGGTTGGACCAACGGCCACTTCGACCGCCTGGACAAGGCTGTCGAAAACTATAACGAGGTTTACTACAAGCCTGCGAAGAAACTCATCGACGAGCTTTACAAAAAGAAACTGCTCAGCAAGGACAAGGCGCTCGATGAGAAGCTCGAAATCGACATGTATGAATTGTGGCATCACGAGGGCAGACGCGCCCGCTTCGGCGCGGCGATGATGGCGCCGGATTATGCCTGGTGGCACGGCTTTTACGAACTCAAGAAGCGATCCATGGAAATCGAAACCCAGGCTGAAGAACTCCTCAAAAGCGGCAAGCCGGCAAAGGTATTTGACGTCAAAGGCGCTGGCGGCGATACGACAAAGCCCGATTTCTCAAAATAATGCTGCGGGGATTTTCTCAGTGCCCTGCAATCGATCGCTGTGTTTCATTCAGCTTGAATGCAACACACTCTCTGTGGCCGAGGTTTCCCCGCGCCAGGACCTGCACCTGATCGCCAAGAGCTTTTTGCAGACCGCCCAAATCGCGCTTTCGCGTCACGAAATACGCATCTTCGGCATACTCGGTCATGTCCTCGGGTTTGTGTGCAAACTCCAGGGCAATGGGACGCTTGGAATTGACTGCGTACTTTTATGTCCTCGCGATCGGGGCCTATCCTGTAGAACACAAGCGGCCCCGGTCGGGTTTGTCTGAGTGCTTCGATTTTTGACACGAAGCTTGACGTGTGTTCCCTGCTGTGGTAGATCGGCCCGATTATTCCGATGTACATAACGGCAAAAGCCGCGGCGAACAAGGGGCTCATGGCGAAGAACCGAACGAGGTGGAACCTGATCTTGGCCAAGAGCGCCGATTTGGGCTTTTCAACAAGCAAATAGCTTGCAATGAGAGATATGGGGGCGGCAATCGGCAGGATATACCGGCCGTTCTTGGTGTCCGGTATGCTCATGCCGACGAGAACGATGAGGGTCCATACGACAAGATGAGCCAGGAGACGGTCCTGTGGTCGGGTCGGCTTTAGCAGCCTGCCGAACATCGCGGCGGTAAGGAAGAATCCGGCATATTCCCGCTCCCACAGGAAATAGCCGCCTGTAACGGCCGCGGGTATTACGAGCCCAAGGGGCCCCCGAATTGCAAAACCGGCAACGAGAACAAACGGAATGACGGCAAAAAGAACGGCAAGCAGCCCCCACCTGCGCGAACAGGTTGCGCCTATGAGATAGATAAGCGCCAGGATGCCCGTGCCACTTACACATGGCTAAAATGTTACGTATTCTCTATTTTCGATCTGACCGAAGACGATTCGCCCTGAGCAGGCACGTGATCGGGAAAAGTGCATACACCGACGAACAGACATCCCTAATACTCGAAACAGAAATTCTCAGGCCCGCCCATACATGACATCCGTGCCCCCAAAAAACATGCCTTAGTTGAGGCAATTGTAAATGGCGCCGGCGGTTTGGCAACTGTTTTTTTCATGTTATGTTCTTTTCGTCGAAATGCCGGATCGGACGTATTCGTAGCGTTTTCCCGGACCTCTGCGCAAAAGCCCTTATTTTTCCTTTGCCAAAAAACGCCAATAGGCCCGGGCTGGCTGAAATCGCCCGTTTTTCGGGTTTTTTGAGCTAAATCGCAGGTTTTCTCGGACGTTTTCGCTTGATTGATCGTGTTTTGACCCTCGCCGAAAAGGCTGAATAACGGCAAGGGCCTTGCAAATATTCTTCCAATCAGTATACTTGGGCCGAAATTGCCAAGGTGACAGATAAAAAAGGATTTGCCAGATGGCAGAGAAAAAGCGATTGGATTTGAAACGTGTCAGGGAACTGATCGACTTGATGATCAAAAACGACCTTGTCGAAATCGAGGTCGTCGACGGCGACAGCAAGGTTCTGCTCAAGCGCCCGCAGCCGGGACATGCGCCGGTGATGATGCAGGCGCCGATGGTGTCGGCGGGAGGCGGCGTTGTCGGCGGCGAACAGATACAGCAACCCGCCAAGGATGAGTCGGACGACCTTGTCGAAATTACCTCTCCGATTGTCGGTACGTTTTATGCTTCGCCCAGCCCGGACTCCAAGCCGTTCGTCAAATCCGGCTTACATGTCGACGAAGACACGGTCGTCTGTATTATCGAAGCCATGAAGGTGATGGACGAAATCAAGGCGCAGATGGGCGGAACCATTGTCGAAATCCTCTGCAAGGCGGGCCAGGCCATTGAGTTTGGCCAGCCGCTGTTCAAGGTCCGGCCGGATTGATATGCAAATCGCCTCCGGCGCACGTGATCTTGCGAGATTCAAATCTTTTCAGGTTGATCCGATATGTTTTCGAGAATACTGATTGCAAACAGGGGCGAAATAGCCCTTCGAGTTATTCGTGCCTGCCATGAGATGGGTGTCGAGGCCGTTGCCGTTTTCTCGCAGGCCGACGAAGATGCCGAGTATGTCCGACTTGCCGACGAGGCGATTTGTATCGGCCCGTCCGGTCCCGCCGAAAGCTATCTCAATATTCCGCGGATCATCAGCGCCGCCGAGGTCACCGATGCCGAGGCGATCCATCCGGGCTATGGTTTTCTCGCCGAGAACGCTCACTTTGGCGAGATATGTCGCGAATGCGGCATTGCCTTCATCGGCCCGTCCCCGGAAGCGATGCGTGTGTTGGGCGACAAGATTGCCGCGCGTGCGCTGGCCAGCCGGGTGCGCGTGCCTGTTGTTCCCGGTTCGGACGGCGAGATCACCAGCGAGGACGAGGCCGTCAAGATCGCAAACAAAATCGGCTACCCCGTAATCATCAAGGCCGCAGCCGGCGGAGGCGGACGTGGAATGCGGGTCGCACATAACGATATCAGTCTGCACGGCGCTTTTGCCGCCGCGCGTGCCGAAGCCGAAGTTGCGTTTAAGAACGGCACGCTCTATATCGAAAAGTTCATCGTCGAGCCGCGGCATGTCGAGGTGCAGATCATGGTCGACAAGACCGGCAATGCGCTGCACTTTTACGAAAGAGACTGCACGATCCAGCGGCGGCACCAGAAACTTATCGAGGAATCGCCTTGTCCCATTTTAGACGAGTCGCTTCGCGGTGAATTGTGCAAGGCGGCGCTGCGTGTTGTTAAGGAAGCCGATTACGTCAACGCCGGCACGGTCGAGTTTCTGCTCGACAAGGACAAGAACTACTACTTCATCGAGGTCAACACCCGCATCCAGGTGGAGCACCCGGTTACGGAGATGGTTACCGGTCACGACCTGATTAAATGGCAGCTTAAGATTGCCGCAGGCCAGGCGATCAATCTGCGTCAGAAGGATATCCACCATACCGGCGTCGCTCTGGAGTGTCGCATCAATGCCGAGGACCCCGCACGAAACTATGCGCCCTGTCCCGGAACGATTAGCAAGTTTGTTCCGCCCGGCGGCATGGGCGTTCGCGTCGATACACATTTGCACCAGGGCAGCATCGTCTCGCCGTATTATGACTCGATGGTCGCCAAGGTCATTGTCCACCAGAAGAACCGCGAAGAGGCCATCGCCACCATGAAACGGGCACTCCGCGAATTCAGGATCGAACCGATAAAGACCACAATACCGGTCTGCCTGGACATTCTCTCGCACAACCTCTACCTGAAAAGCCAGGTAGACACATCCTTCATCGAACAGGAAATGGGATAACAACCCCCGCCACGCTCACCATGTTAAAACATCCATGCCAATGTGCTGCATTCGCTTAGAGCGTTGTCCCTGTCCTTTCAAAGGTGTCATCTTTCCTGGCTGAGAATGCTTCGCCAGAGCTGACGTGTTAGTTGGATATTGTGAAAGTTGGCATGTTCAGCTTCGGTTATCTGCTCAGCCATCTGCTCAGCTTTGACAGGGTCTGTCTTGCGGAGTTTTGACAGCAGCTCGTCAGCCTGTGATTTACTCACATCGAAAGCCTTACTCCAGTTGTGATAAAGTCGTCCGTAATCGTCATTGTGGCATGATTTGCATTTATCCGCATACTCAGATGGTTTCTGCTTTTGTTTGTCTGTCTGGTGACACTGCACACAACTAACGCGCCCCGCATGAGGGTCAGGTTTTACTATGACAAATCTTGCCTTTCCACGGCTTAGTCCTTCAATCTCCTTATAGCAACCTTCACACGTTTTTGGCATGCCGTTGAGACCTGTCCCTCATGCGGGTCACGATGACAATCGTCGCATTTTTCAAAGTTCAGGCCTATGTACTTTGTCTGTGACTTAATATCCTCATCCACCTTCACAAGATGGCACTCCCGGCAGGGCAACCCAATGTGTCCGCCCTGAAGTTTGTAATTGGCGAGATTGTGATCAAATTTTGAAGTATCAAAGTTTCTTATGTCGGCATCGACGCCGGCATGGTCAGGATGGCAGGTTCGACATTGACCCGTCAGCTTGCCGTGAAAGCCGGACTGATCTGTCATTCGCTGCGCGATTACTTTGTGACACGAGAGACAGGCTGCCGATGCAGGTGATGAGAAGAATCGATGGCATACGGTGCAGTGCCCGATCTTGGGGTTGTTGGCATGACTTGCAACCAAAGGGCCGGACAGGATAGCCGTTGCGCCTCGCTGAGATATAAGCTTCCGGATTTTCTGCCGGGCTCGCTGAGGACCATAATAGTATATTGTCGATACCACCA
>JAGHBX010000218.1 GCA_021160785.1 Planctomycetota bacterium
CAACCTTCTTATCGCCGTCAATATCACCGGCAACAACCCACCGACCCCCAAAGTCAGCCTCAAGGGCGATAACCTTCCACGGCCGGACGACAACACCTTTTTCACGCCCGGCGCCGGTGTCGCTGATGTCAAAATACAAAGAATCATCCGCAGCATAACAGGCAAAAGCAGTCAGCGCCACAACCGTAACCAGCAGACATGTATTTTTAACCCATATATTCATAAAGCCTCACTCCCTGTTCAACAAAAACCTCCCGACCGTGGACACAATCCCCAACGACCCGGCAACATCACCAAACAGTCTATCTCAATCCCGCACTGATGTCAACAAGGCGCAAAGCGGCATAACCCACAAGCCAATGTCAGCGAATCCGTCGTATGGCATGTTCGCGTTTCCCGCCAGGACCGAGTGTCCGGGCAATAACAGAATCGTTGCCGTCGGCCAAAAGGGTCAGTTGGATGTTATCGAGTTTATTTCTGCCCGCCTGGTAGAGAACGGCGTATACAGTTGCCGCTGCCTTTCGCTCGATCAGGATCATGGGCGTCAAGGGCGTATCGGGTTTATCGGTTTTGGGATAGCCGCAGACCACGAGTCTTGTTTGCGGCTGGGCTGCTATTGTCATCCTGAAATTGACGCCGTCTTCGCGGCAGTCGATTTGAATGGGTTTGTCGGTATGGGCTTCCTTGAGGTCTTGCAGCCAGTTGCCCGGTGGAGGCATCGCAGCAGCCGAATTCTTGAGCGGGATGGATGTCTTGAGGGATTCGCAAGTGCCGATTGTGTGGGTGATCCAGTCGATGGTGTGGGCTTTGTCGGCGACGACCTGGAAGATATCGAGCACGTAGTCATTCGTAAGAATGACGGTTCTCGACTGCTTGACGCCGTCGTAAAGTGCGCCTGTTTCATCGGCGGCGGTCATGCGCTGCTCGTCGCCTGAGCCGCGAAACTCCTTGAGCGACAGCAGGTGCGGGATACCTCGCTGGCTGCGGTAGTCGATCATAACGGTGTTCTGGCTGAGAGCGGAGCGATTGAGTTCCTTCTGGACTTTCGCGGAAAACGCATGCGCCGCACTCGCACGGCTCTCGACGTCGGGTGTGAGGAGTTTGCCGCAGCCGAAGAGCATCAGCGAGAGTTTGTCCTGATGGTTATGAACGCCGCTCTTGTCGAAGTTGAGGAACGCGCACCACGCGTCGCTGTTCCAGTAGTCGGCGTCGGTACGGCTGCGAAGAAAACCATAGCCATGCTCGGGATAGAGGCGTGAGGCAATTTGCGGTGCGCAGGCATTTTCGGTATCCAACCCGATAAAGAGCGATTCGGGTCTTGTCGCGGGTGCTTGTCGGAGCAGCCAGGCAAATTGCGGATCGCCGTATGCCTTTTGTACGTACCGATAGGTCATCTCGCCGCTGAGTTTTTTGATTTTCCCGTAGGTGTCTCCGATGGGTGGTATGGTCAAGTCAGGAAACAGAGTCTGGAACATTGCCTTGAATGGTTGTTTGAGATTTCGCCGGCCGGGTGTTGTCAGCGTATAGAGGTCTTCTCTGTAATTGGCATTACGCAGGGCGCTCGCCAGATAGATCATGGGAACGATTGCGGTGAAGTGATAGTTGAGGCTGCTTTCGCACCACAGGCCGTCGTCTACGAGACCATCATCCAAAAGGGGCACAAGGCCTCGCGCACCGTGCAATGCGTATTCGACCAGCTCGCCGCGGTTATAATACAGACCGAGTGCTCCTAACATCATCTTGTGCCATGCAAGGTGGTTGTTAATGCCGCCGCCAATGTTGTTTTCGATCCAGTAGATATCGTTTTTCAGCACGGCACGCCCCATGCGGGTAAAGAAAGCGTCGATCTGTGAGCGTTGCGCGCCGGTGAAGTGTTCATAAAGTATATCGTATGTGTTCAGGACCATATGCCCCCAGACGGCGTAGTTCATGCCGACGTCATAGTGTTCGTACTCGAAGGTGTAGTCGGCAAGATGAAGCAGAAGTTTCTTTGCGGCGGCTGCATCCCGGGGATCTTGTGTTATCGCAAATCGAAGTGCTGCATTGTATGCCGGATGAGCCATTCGCAGCGGCTGGAGGCAGGTCTTTTCGAAAATAATGGGATATGTGTCCTGCCAGGGTTTTTCCTTTTCCTGCCGCCACCAGCCATTATCCAACGATTCGAGAGGTTGGGCGGAAGCCTTGTCCGCCAGGCTGTCAAGATTTCTCAGTGCAGCCTGATAGCGTGGTTCTTTGGCGTGCTGTCGTGCGGCGATGCTGTCACGCGAAGTGATAAAGAGAAAAGGATGAACAGCCGAAGCGATGTCGGTGCTGTGGAAAGCGAGTACTTGCGGTGTGGCGACTTTGGATGTGATATTCTTCGCTTGCGGTTTTGCCGTGCGTGTCAGTCTTTCCAGAAGATATTGCTGTTGCGTCTTTATCGTTTTGCCGTTTTGCAGCAGTTTCCTGATGAGCGGCTCATACGCTGATACGGCCTGTCGATACGCGGCGGTGTCGAAGCGTTTGGGTTTTGGTTTTGCGTATCGCTGTCTTTCCAGATCGCGTCGCAGTTGAAAGAGGCCGATGTCTTTGGGTCTTTCTACGCCGTTGATGTAGAGCAGGTTGTCCCAGTTAAAAAGTATGCGAATCCGCCTGAGCCAGTCGTCGCGGTCGTCCATCGGCTGGCGCATTCTTTGAAAGTCCTTCTCCTCTACATGGTGCTTAAACCACCAGGGCGACAGTGAAAGGTTGTAACCCATATCGAGTATTCTGTCCATTTCCTCCATGGCGTAATGCGAAGTAAAGGCCTTATATTTTTTCTGTGCGACCCACGGTTTTTCCAGCAGCACCTTGACCGGCGAATACTGCCACGCCGCCGATTCGATCTGCCCCCCGTCGCAGATATCGAGCAGTTGCGTTCGCTCACAGCCTTCGAGAATGACAACGGCGTCCGGGTTAATCGCCTGTATCCTTTGCCTCATGGTTTTGACAAGTCCAATCGCCCCGTCGTTAAAAGAGCCGCCATGCCTCGGGTCATGGTCGGTAAGATCCCACTGGATACCGTAGGAATCGAGATGGAACCCGTCGACCCCGTAATCGCGGACGAGACGTTCGGCGACGCGACAGATATACTCGGTCCAGTTGGCGCCGCTGCCTGGCCACATGAGGTAGAATCGGTCTCGCCCGTAATATGTCTGCGGATTGCCGTTTGCATCCTTCATGCACCACTGTGCCCCCCATCGCCGGCCGACGTTGCTCGTGCGAGTAACAATAAACGCCTCCAGGTAGACAATGACCCGGCCGCCTTTGGCGTGGATCGCATCGACGCCCTTCTTAAAAGCCGCCGGCCCGCCGAGATCGGTCCGTATCTTATAATCGCCCTTATTTTCGTAGTTGGGTTCCCAGTAGCTCACAAGATAGATGCAGTTGCCGCCCAACTGCCGGGCCTCGTCCAGCAGGATGGGTAGATTCCGGAAAGAACCGAGTTTCTTCTTGATATCGTCGCTGGGAAACTTCATCAACGGCCCGCCCGCACCCGACAGATCGAACGAGGCGTAGATCGCCCGCGTCTCTTTCCACCATTGCGGCGAGTCAACACCCTCTGCACGATCACACAGCGAAAAAAGCCCAAACAAAGCAATTATGGCACATAATTCGATACGCATAAGACACATTGTACAATCCCGGTCGGATCGAAACAAGCCTTTTGCCCCCTACCGCAATCGACAGGTTTGAAAAATCAAGAGAATCTGGTATCATGCAGAATAGGCGTTTGCAACGTGTGAAAACGCAAAAAGAAGAGACAATCTGCCGGAGGAAGTCATGGACCTGTATGTATTGTGTCGCAAAGGCTTTCGTGCCTGCCTAATTGGTGCTTTTTGTCTGCTCGTACTGTCATGCGGTCATCCGGCAACGGCCCGGACCAAATCACCAACACGAGATGAGAATGCCGGACTGTCCTCGTTGAGCAGGAAGAAGAATGTAAAGATCGCCACGATCGGACACCGGCCGATAACGGTTGGGGCGGACGATTCACCCCAGCGAATTGTTGACAGGGCGATTTCTCACTGGAGGGGAAGATTTGCCCAGGTCCTGCCCGACAAACCCGATCTGATCGTCGTGCCCGAGGCCTGTGATCGTCCGTCCGGACTGTCGAAAGAGCGGGTATTTTCCTATTATGAGGTCAGAAAGAACCGCGTCCGCGATTTCTTTGCCGAAACTGCAAAGGCCAACAACTGCTACATCGTATACTCGGCGGTCAGACAAGTGATGGATGGGACATGGCGTAACTCCTGCGTCATGCTTGACCGCAAAGGTAAGGTCGCCGCCATTTACGACAAGAACTACCCGACGATTGGCGAGATCGAGCAGGGCATACTTCCGGGTTCCGATATTGCGATTGCCGATTGTGATTTCGGGCGCGTGGGATTTGCCATCTGCTTCGATTTAAATTTCGATGAATTGCGCCTCCGGTACGCCCGGGCCAAACCGGATTTGATGGTATTTGCATCAATGTATCACGGCGGTTTGATGCAGGCATACTGGGCATATTCCTGCCGATCTCATTTTGTCGGCGCCGTGGCGGGACTGCCAAGTGAGATACGAAATCCCTTAGGAGGAATTGTAGCGACCAATACGAACTACTTTGACTTTGCAGTGGCGACGGTTAATCTTGACTGCGCTATGGCGCATCTTGATTTTAACTGGGCCAAACTGCGGGCCTTGAAGAAAAAATACGGCCGCGGCGTAACAGTCACCGATCCGGGACATCTCGGTTCCGTGTTGATCTCCTCGAACAAAGCTGAAACCGGCGTAATGGACATGGTCAAAGAGTTCGACATTGAACTGCTTGACGACTATTTCAAGAGAGCCGCCGACTACAGAAATAAACATGTAGATACCAAATAAGGAGGATACCATGAACAATGTCAGCCGCAGGGACTTTCTGAGAACGTCAATCGGCACGGCCGCCGCGTTGTCGGTTCTGCCCAAACGAACCAGTGTGGGCGCCAATGACAAAGTGATCATCGGCGTAATGGGCCTCGGCGGACGGGGAACATATCTGGCTGAGAAGTTTGCCCAGCGATCCGATGCGAAGGTTGCATGGCTTTGCGATCCCAATGCCCGCCGTTTTGCCCGGGCCAAGGAGGCGGTCATGGAAGCCCAGGGCGGCAGCCCGAAGACCACACAGGATTTTCGCAACATCCTGGACGATAAGAATGTCGATGTGCTCATCAACGCCACGCCCGACCACTGGCACGCGCTCGGCACAATCATGGCGTGTCAGGCGGGCAAGGATGTCTACGTCGAAAAGCCGATGGCTCACAACATTTTCGAAGGTCGACAGATGATTGCCGCCGCCCGCAAATATAAACGTATTATCCAGGTCGGCATGCAAACGCGCAGCGCCCCCTATATGGCGCGTGCTCGCGATTACATCCGGTCGGGCAAGATCGGCGACGTATACCTTGTTCGCGTCTTCAACATGATGCAGCATCCGTTCAGGCAAAGGAGCGCCGATCAACCCGTGCCCGACGGTTTCGACTACGACATGTGGTGCGGCCCGGCGGCGAAACTGCCCTATAATCCGTCTCGCCGGTGGCTGAACTACTGGGAATACAGTTGCGGGCCGATCCCGGGCGATCTCGTCCATCAACTCGATCTGGCGCGTTTTCTGATGGGCGACCCCCAGTACCCGCAGACAGTCAGTCACGCCGGCGGAATATGCGCGCTAAACGACGGCAGGACCTGTCCGGATACGCAGATTGCCACCTACGAATACGGCAAGACCACGCTTATGACCGAAAGTGCGCTCTGGACGCCCTATATGAAAAAGACGCCGGGCAGTGTTCGCGATTCGGACGGATTTCCGAACTGGCCGTTCAGCAGCACGAAGATCGAGGTGTGCGGCACGAAAGGCTTTGTCTACGTCGGCCGACACGGCGGCGGCTGGCAGGTGCACGATTCCAGCAGCCAGATCAGTTATTCCGAATTCGGCAGGCAAGCCGACGCCGAACACCAGGACAATTTTCTCGACTGCATTCGAACACGCAAGCCCGCCAACGCCAACGCCGAACAGGGCCATTACTCTGTGCTGCTGTGCCACCTTGCCAATATTTCCTACAGAGTGGGCAATAAGAAGCTGGAGTTCGACCCGAAGACCGAATCGTTTGCCGACTGTCCAGAGGCGAACAGGTTGCTCAAGCGCAAATACAGAAAACCATGGGTCGTCCCCGAAAAAGTATAATATCGGTTGCCTGCCTGGATGGTGGGCCTGTGACTATTTGAAATCCTAATCGAGGCTCAGCAGTGACACGTATTGCGTGGCTAATAATATCGATCGTACTTATCTCAACTTGTGCCTATGGCCAATGGCTCGATACAGCCAACGTCAAGGTATCCCACGAGGAGACAAAGCTCAACGGCCCGGCGGTGGTCATCGAATACGATTTGAACGAGAAAAGCGTTTCGCCGCAACTGCCCGCTTATGTTTTCATCCGTTACAGTGTCGATACAGGGCTTACATGGCGGCGTCTGGAGTCGAGGTTTCTGCGGGGCAGCGGCTTTGGCATCGTCGATAAGCCCGGCCCTAAGAAATGCACGTGGTGGGGGCTTGCTCAAACGTTGCCCGCAGATGCCGATAAGCTGAAGATCAAAGTCCGCGCCCTCCGGATGGCGACTGTTCCAGCCGGGCGGTTCGAGATGAAAAGCGTACCCGGCGGCGGACATGATGAATCGAAAACACAGAAAGCCGTTTCCACCCTGGCGACTTTCCATATCGCCCGGTGCGAAACAACGCTCGGCATGTATGCCAACTACTTGAACGAGATCGGCAAAAATGGCGCCGGCTGGAATGAGAGGATGGCGCGCCCGACCCAGTGCGGCATTGTCCAGACCGGCTCGCCGGGATCGTACACTTACCAGGTGCTTGACGGCAGACAGGATTATCCGGTCGTCTACGTCTCGTGGTACGATGCGGTCGCGTTTGCCCACTGGGCGGGTCTGCGGCTGCCAACCGAGGCCGAATGGGAAAAAACCTTCCGCGGGGGAAAGTACCTTGACGGGGACGAAAAAAAACAGGTTTCCAATCCGG
>JAGHBX010000017.1 GCA_021160785.1 Planctomycetota bacterium
CCGCCGCCATAGCGCTGTAGCAGAACATCCACCATGGATGCGTGTAGACGTAGCAAAATGATCTGCTGATGGCGTCGTATCCGTCAGAGCCTTCGTATGCAATGACGGGGAAGATGAGATTTGCGCCCGCGATGGAACCTATGCCGAACAGGAGGGTTAAGAGTCCGAAGACGAGTGCGGCAGCCAGTGTCAGGGCTATAAAGAGCTCGCCTGCGTAGCGGATGTTTCCGATCAGTCCGGCCAGGTAGACAACGGCGCCAAAGCCTGCGGTGATTGCGGTCAGAACCAGTGGAGCGGTGACGAGGCTTTTGAATTTCTTCAGGCCGAACCCCAGCGATTCTGTGAGGCCTGGTTTTTCGCCTCGGGCAAATTCGAGAGCGGCGCTTCGACAGATGGCGCCGCCGGAAACACAGACGACCATGGCAATGAGAATGAAATAGATGATACTGTAAACCGGATGAAACCAGACGGCCCAGACAATCGCCAGGGCGCACATCCAGATATTGAGGAGCAGGTCTGTGATTTCCAGTCTGAACAAGGAGACGGTTGCACTGTTGAACCTGGCGGCGCCAAAATGCCAGAGCGTGGAGAAGACACCATCGAAGCGCTGGTTCTTTCTGTAATCCTCGATGTCTATAAGTGTGTTTTTTGTGTTTTTTGCATAGGCCCGCAGATCCACTGAACTGCCAAAATCAATGGTTGCGGTTGTTTTTGTTTCGGTCCAGTTCGTGCCGACCGCGAAAGTAACGTCCATGAGCCATCCGATGAGGCAGATAAGCAGAACCGTAGCCAGCGCAATGACCATTCTGGCAGGGGCCAGCGCCATCTTGAAGCTGTGGAAGGACCTGGCAAAAGCCAGGTTGTCCCATATCTGCCATACGTGTTTCTTTTCCGTCATAGTACCGCTTCTACATCCCTCGTCGCGGTGAGCATCGCGACGATGATGGTTTCAACCAGAACAAAGTGCCGTTTTGCTACTTAGAACAAGGTTTTTGATTTACGAAAAGTACAACCAGAGTCTTGTATTATCGGCAAATGACAGGACCCTTTCCACTAAAATTGGCACCGATAACGGGTTATTGCGCCAAATATATCCATTCGTCGGTACGAGAGCAAATGTTCAATTGTTGTCGACATCGGCGTCCTGGGATTGCGGTATCGTGTATTGTGCATCAAGCCAGGCGCCAAGGTCAATCAGCTTGCATCTTTCGGAACAAAAAGGGAAATATCTGTTCGGGATTCGTCTGTTTGCAGGGCCGGTATGTTTCTTTGCCGGGGCATTACAAATTGGACATTTGGACTTCATTTTCGATGCTAATCGTCGTATTCCTGCGTCTCGTCTTCCTGCTCTTCGGCAGGGATCTTCTCGCCTTCACTAACGAGACCTTCTTCTACCATTTTGGCGTAGTCTATGCAATATCTTGCCCATGGTTTTGCATTAAGCCGCGCCTTTGCGATGGGTTTCCCGGTTCCTTCGCAGATTCCGAATGTGCCCTCGTCAATCCGCTGCAGGGCAGCCCGGATTTCGATGAGGATTTTTCTCTCGCTGTCCATCAGCCCGAGGGCGAATTCCTGCTCGAAGTTGTCAGTTCCCATATCGGCCATGTGGATGGGCATACTGGACAAGTCTCCTGCAGCATCAAGTCTTGACTTTCTGAGGGCTTCCTCTTCGATGTGGTTGACGTCGCCAAGAAGTTCAGCCCACTTTTCAAGCAATAATTGCCTGTATCCTTCAATCTCGGCGGATGTGAGTTTACGGTTCTTTTGGGCTTTCGGTTTTGCGGTTCGTGTCTTTTTGGCGGTGGCTCGTTTTGCAGTTTTCCCGGCAGCTTTCTTCTTTTTTGTTACAGCCTTCTTTACGGTCTTTTTCTTAGAAACCTTCCCGGCCGCTTTCTTCTGAGGTGCCTTCTTTTTCTTTGCTGCTTTTTTGACCTTCTTTATCACCGCTAAATACCTTTCCTGCAATTAACCCGCCACATAGAGATACTACGTTCGGCAACTGTGCAGTTAGCCCAGTAATATAATGTATTCGGCAGATATTTGGAACGAAAATATAGGGGATGGCAAAAAAAACCTGCCGGCGGATGTATTTGCCTAAGTTCTGTGTGCACAGGTAGTTACATGTCAGGTGGGCCGATAATCACGGGCGTATTGGCCTAATGGCAGGAAGAATTTTTGGGTTCTCACCGCCCCTGAGAAGCCGCTGACACTATAGACTTTGCCGATTGTTTCGGTGGAGAATACGTCGTTGGGCGTGCCCTGATAGCCCCGGGCGCCTTGTGCCAGGAGCAGAACATTGTCGCAGTATTGGGTGGCGAGGTTTATGTCGTGGGTGATGGCGATGACGGTTTTTTTCTCTTCGATCTGCATTTTCTTGAGGAGATCGTAGATTTTGACCTGATGTCGCAGGTCGAGGAAGCTGGTGGGCTCGTCGAGGAGCAGAATGGGGGTTTTCTGGGCCAAGGCGCGGGCAATGAAGACTCGCTGCCTTTCGCCGCCGCTGATTTGGGCAAGCTGTCGTTCTGCCAGATCGGCTATATCGGTGGCTTTGAGGGCGTTAACGGCGATTTCCTTGTCGTCGGGGGTCTCAAAGCCAAGTCTGTTGTAGTAGGGTGTTCTGGCCATGAGCACCGTCTGGATAACGGAAAAGCCGAATGGCGGTATGAATTCCTGTCGAACGACGGCGATTTTTCGGGCGAGCATCGCAGTGGAAAAGGATTGGATGCCCTTGCCGTCGAGGATTATTGAGCCGGATTGGGGCTTGAGCGAGGCAGACAGTAGATTGAGCAGCGTGGTCTTTCCGACGCCGTTTGGGCCTGCGATGGCGACAAATGAGCCCGCCGGTACGGAGAAGGTCAGATCAGCCACCAGCGGCTTGTCGGTGTAACTGAAGGTCAGGTTTTTGGCTTCAATAATATTCATTTTGCCAGCCAGTCAATCCTTCTGGAATATCTGACGAGTAAGACGAGGAAAAACGGTCCGCCGATAAGGGCGGTAACGACGCCGACGGGCAATTGTGCGGGAGCGACTACAATGCGCGCCAGCGTGTCGGCGGCGACGAGGAAGATGGCGCCGATGAGGGCGCTAAGCGGCAGGAGCTGCCTGTGATCGGGCCCGAAGACGAGCCTTACTCCGTGGGGGACGATGAGTCCTGCGAACCCGACAAGTCCGCTGAGGCTGACGGCGACGGCGGTGATAAGGGCGGCGAGGACAAAGGCGATCGTTTGCGTGGCGGCGGTATTGATCCCCATGGCTTTTGCGTCAACTTCGCTGAAGCTCAGGGCGTTAAGCTGAGGGCTGATGAAGAACAGTGCGAAGATGCCGGCCAGCACGAATCCGCCGGAGGTCCACAAAACGAGGGGGTCCTCTTCGATGATATTGCCCATGAGCCAGAAGATGGTTCGCTGGACCTGGGAACTGTTGGCGATGGAGGTGAGGAACATGATCATCGCCGAGAAGAAGGCGTTTACGACGACGCCCGCCAGGAGCAGGTGCGTGACATGTGATTTTCCTGTGAGTCTTGCGACGGTCCAGACGAGCCCTACGGTGGCGAGAGCCCCCACAAAGGCAGAGAAGGCGATGGGAGAGCGCCCCCAGAGCGTCCAGTTGAGTTCGCTGAAGATGGTGATGGCGATGATAGCGCCGAGTCCGGCGCCGCTGGAGATACCGAGGATATAGGGATCGGCTAATGGATTTCGCAAGAGCGCCTGGAGGACCGCTCCGCTGCAGGCTAAGGCGGCGCCGACGATGGCGGCGAGGATGATGCGTGGGAGTCTGACTCGGAAGAATATTTCATAATCGGGGTTGACGACGCCCGGGGCCGATGGTTCAAGGGCTTTTTTCAAAGAGATATGCTCGGTTCCCAGCAGTGAGCAGGCAAGCATGACCGCCGTCAGCATTAGGGCTGCAAGCAGGATCCGCGTCAACAGGGTTGGCGGTGTCAGGAGTTTTGTCATATCAGGGTTCTTTAAAGAGTTCGGGTCTGAGACATCTTGCGATAGTCTCTGCGGCCTGGTCGATTCGCGGGCCGAGACGCGAGACAGCATCGCCGTCGATGACGTAAATTCGGTTACTGCTTACGGCGGTAATGCTCTGGAATCGGTCGAAGTACTCGACCAACTGCTGTTTGCCGGCGGTGAGACCGGCTTTTTCCCTGACGTCCATCACGGGTTGAATAATGACGTCGGGGTTGGAGGCGATGACCTGTTCAGGGCCGACTGGGGGATACTTGTTGATGGTCGGGGCGATTGCGTTTTCGCCGCCGGCTAATTCGATGAGTTCGTTTATGAAGGTCTGTCTGCCGGCGACGCGGAGGGGCTCGATTTGTATGATGTAGAGGACTTTCGGTCGGTGTTCGTCGGCGACGCGCCGGGAGATATCGTCGAGGTTGTTCCGGAGGCGATCGCTCAAGCGGTGTGCGTCGGCGGTTTTATAGGTAACTGTCCCTATTTTCTCGATGGCGTCGAAG
>JAGHBX010000436.1 GCA_021160785.1 Planctomycetota bacterium
GCACAGATACCAGCCTAACTGTGAGAACACGCCCGCCGCCCAGTAGACCTTTGTGCCTTCTACAAGTACGGATGTCCGCACCGGCGACACCGACACCATGCGCGAGTTGCCGAAGAGAAGCCGCTTGTCGCCTGTGGCCTTGACCGACCAGATCGGCGAGCCGTTGCTGCTGTCGACGCAGTAAACATAGCCGTCATCGCTGCCGAAATAGACCTTCCCGCTGGACACTGTCGGGGCAAACCGTACAGGACCGTTCGTGAAGAACTTCCACTTCTCGCTGCCGTCGTCCGTATCCAGGCACATAACCGTATCACCGTTGGACAAGCCGAAGTACACTGAAGTTCCAACAACCGCCACTTGATACGCCAGGTCATATGCTACGCGTGAATCATAATCACCCAACAATCCCTGCCAGATAGCGTACCGAGCCGGTGTTTCCGCCCAGGCCGGTTGCGGCGTACGATTGGTATGATACGCCCAGCCCTCCGTCAAAGGCACATCCAACTGCTCCGATGTAACGCCGCTGCGATGGTTGTCGTGCATGTATGTCGGCCAATCTTCGGCAGCAGCCCCCTGAAAACAACCGAACACACACACTATTGCAAGCAGAACTGAAAACCACCCCTGCCCTATACCGCCAATTTTTTCAATTTTGTATCTCACGTTAAACCCTGCTATGATCTATTCTCTGTTATTGTAGAACAATTCCTTATTCAGACATAAACGCCATACTTGCCTGCATCGAGTAAGGGCAGACACATCCGGAACCCGATTCGGGAACCAGAACCAGCCCACCGGCAGGCACAATATTGATGTAGCATCCCACCCGCGTTTCGCTGCACAACGTCCAGCTTCCACCACTCAGACCGCTCATTCGCGGATTACCGCCACCACGATTGAAAGCATAGTTGGCGCTGGTCGCCATCGTGCCGCAGTTACTCTGATTCGTGCCGCTGCTCCAGCTTTGCGAAGCCCCGGTCTGCACGTTGAACCTGAAGTTCGGCTGCCAGTAAATACTGTTACCGACGATCGCCGGGTGCTTATCCTGACCACCATGATAATAGTCGCTCATCGCGGCGTTGAATGTCCTCGGATTCGTGCTCCATAGCGGATCAAGGTTACCGTCGCCGGCCCTGAATGCATATACTTCGTATGTCCAGGGTGATGTTCCCCGTGTACCCGTAGCGAACACCTTATTGTCGGCATACTGCAGCCAGACAACATGCTGGAAGGGGAAGTTGAACTGTTTTTCCCAGACTACGCCCCCGTCTGTCCGGTTGATCTTAACGAGATATTCGTTGTTGCCGCTAAACAGGGCGCCAAGCGTCACCCGGCCGTCGCTGTCATTGTAGGCCGTCGAGTTCCTGCTCTCGATAAAGTAAACCGCATCGCTGGTTACGCAGATCGCCGGGTTTGGAATGGCGCTGTTGGCGCCGCTGCCGCGTTTGTATGTCCAAACCGGAGCCGCCGAATCATCATCCCTGTCCAGACCGAACAGATACCTGCTGCAAATAATCGTCTGATTGTCCTGGTACACCTGTGATATGTACCCGTTGGCGCCGAGGTCAAAGCTGTGCCCGATACGCGATGCCCCCGCCTTCTGTCCGCTGCCGATCAACTGAGCACCCTCCACCGCCAGATAACCCCAGTCCAGAGTCTCGCCGGAGATCGCCTGCGGCGCTGTGAAGAACAACATCGGTCGACCCGTCTCGGCGTCGAGCCCCACGCAATCATCAGAAGCTGCCGCATACGCATAATCCGAAGTCAGCGCCACCCAGCCGGCGTCCTTCAGCACACCGACACGCCCGGAATTCGGAACCGCAAGGTCCCACAAACGAGCCCCGTTGTAGGCATCCACCGCCATTACCCTGTGCACTCCGGGAACCACGAGATGACCCTTCTTATACAAAGAACAGCCGGGCCTGTGGTGGCGGTCGATTATATACCTCGGACCGGGCTGACCGAACCACAGCATCTTGACCGGGTAGGCCACCTCGGTATCGTCGCTGCACGTTGTCGCCGCCGGATTCGCCCAGTTGTGCGACCATTCGCCGGCGCCGGAAAGGGCGCCACGCTCGATCTTCGCCCACACACCGTCGGAATTGGCGACAGAATCGCCATAGGCGCCCAGCCAGTTGTCCAGAGTCCCTTTACTCAAAGCACTGGGGCAATCCGGCGGCTGACCCAACATCGCCAGACCCCCATCGGGCCTGAGCACCCTGAACATCTCATCCGCCGCGCCCGGGCATGTCCCTGACGCGATCATCCTGTCCGAAACGACCAGGTTCGCCGAATAGTCCGAACAATCCAGATTCGAAAGATCCGCCTGCATCACCGTTACCCTTGCACCGTAAATGTCCGCTTTGTGCAGGGCGTTTCTGGCGACGGCGACCTTCGCCGGATCGTCTTCAAAACCTATTATCTTAAGATCGGTGCGTTTTGCGATCTCGTACGCCAGCCGACCTTCGCCGCAGCCGTAATCGATGCAATAACCTTTGGAAAACTGCAACTGCACGGCGATATAATCCGCCGCCTGAGCATACAAGGGTGTCAGCGAATCGGTTGGGTAGGGGCTCGGCCCTGTCGGGAACGGCTCCGGCCCGTAATCAAATGCCGTATAGAATTCAGCTTCCACCCCCATGGCGGCGCCAATCATGATTCGGTAATTATAAAGCGACACCGGCTTGACCGGCACAACCAGTTCGTGGTCTGTTTTCGGTGTCGAATCCTCGACTCGCAGGGACATGTCGGGCTTGATCCCGTAGTCTACTCTCGATGCCACCGGTGTATCCGTCTTCCATAATATGGTGACTTCCCCGCGCTCGTAGAAATACACATAAGGCCCAACCGTAACCACGGCGCCGAAACACGAACCACACAGAATGATTGCGCATGTCGTCAATATCAAAAACTTTTTCAATTTTGCCTCTTTCATCAGCGTTTCCCTGAACCCGCTTTTGCGTAAAACTCGATCTCGGCGGTCACCCGAAATAATTCATTCATCACTGCAACGTTCCGTTTAGCCATTTGGCGGCCAATTCCACAACATCGAGCAGATTCACATAACAATCCCTGTTTATATCCGAACGCAGGTAACCCCAGTCGCCGCAGGTCAAAGCCGTCACCGTCAACTGCGCCTGTGCGGAGCCCACTCCGCCCGGTACATTGTCCTTGCTAACCTTGCAGTAGTAGTAGCCTTCATCCGCCTGTGTTACCCCACTAATCGTCAAGGTAATCGTTTGGCCGCTTGTGGTAGTTCCTGAGTCAACCACGCCGGTTCCGACCTTGCGCCACTCGTAGCTCGTGCCGTTGACATGTTCGACACTGAACACGGCGGTGCGGGTCTCGTCAACAGTTATGTCCACAGGGTCAGATGTTATCTTTACCGCACCTGCTTCTGCTACTGATGCGTGATCAAGTAAGGTGTAATAATCTCCGGCAAATCCGATCCCAATAGCATGACCATCTTCAGCAGCAGTTGCCGTATATAACACAGTTTTATTGTACCAGACTCCCCCTGGTGGCGCCTCGTCCGACAGTCGCCCGTTCACCGCAGTCAGTATCGAAGTCGGTGCCGCTGCATAGTCCACACCCGGATCGACGGTGGCGTCATAAAGGAATATCGTCCAGTTGTCACCTGACTGGGCTCCGTTGTTATACGTGCCGACATCGATAGAGAAGTCTATCGTTTGGCCCTCTGTAAATGTGGCTGACAGACCTTGAAACCAAGTGGCATTGGCGGTGATAACATACCAGCCATCCCCGGCCGGGGCGCCGGTATAGAAACCGTTGCCGAGCCAACTCCAGCCGCTGGTTTTCCAGGGAGACCAATCATAGGAATAAGTGTTGCCATAGCTTCCAGCATCACTGAGACCTTCATCAAAACTGGCATTGCCAACATTGATCGCGCCAAAACTGGCAGCAGCTAAGGCGAGCACTGCTGCAAGAATAATCAACTCTTTCATGAAACTGAACCTGTAATTGTCAATAAAACCGCCTCAAAGTTTCCAAAGGAGAAGACTATGGCAGACAATCGGGAATGCTGTTGCACACCATCCACTGGAAGGCAAATTCAGCGAAATCAGCCAGGTTTACAATGCAGTCTTTATTGAAATCATACTTTGGGGGTGGAACACAGACCCATTCTCCCGGCTTGTCATCGACAAAGATCTGGGCGATCGCATATGGGTCCAGGTCATAGTTGTAGACGCGAATATCATCAATGTCTGCCGACAAATTATCGGTGCTTACTCCAAATGCATTCATTGGGCAGTCGATAACATTTGCCATGCTGTCCACGAATGTCCCGTTTACATAAAGGTCTGTTCCGGAACTTGTTCCGACAAACACCAAATGGGTCCATTCGTCAAGCGGAGCCGAATAATCGAAAGACCAATCAGCAACGCCTGCCCTGGTCAGTCCCACATTGCCGGTGCCGGGCCACTGCTCAAGTCTCAGGGAAGCAATGTCTGAAAAAAGCAACGTACCCCAGATGCCTGTCCCGGTTCTTTTCGCCCACATGCCCGCAGTCCATGGCGCCTGTATATCCGCAGCACCGAACGTCATAACATCAGTCGGACCAAATGCCAGCGCGTCGTCAACCTGACCGGCAACCGAACTGGCGTCGAATGTAAAGGCGCCTTCGAGCGTACCGGCGTAGCCGTAGCCGGATGGGGAAGAATCAACTGCGGTAGTGCCGGTAGTCTCATCCAGCTTCCAGTGACCTATAAGTCTCTTTATGGTCAGACTGGCCGATCGTGAATCTGATGTGGCATCGTTGTCTATGATCTTGACGGTGCAGTAATACGCTCCTTCGTCGGCAATTTGTGCGTTTTCGATAGTCAGAGTCGGGCTATTTGTTCCAACCGTCCCCACTCCCACCTCATGCCACTCGTAAGACAAACCGTTAGGGTCACCTGTAAACGGATTGACGGCACTGACGGTGAAGACTGCGTCTTCGTTCGCTTCAACCAGGGCATCTGCAGGTGTTGCTTCATCGATAGTCGGGACCGAAAACATTGTTTCAAAGGTCCAGACATTGCCGGTGATCGTGTTCGGACCTCCCACCTCATCGACACGCCAGGAATAGGTGGTGCCATCGCCAATCAACCATTCGCCGCCGGGCGTATACTGCCCCGTATCACCTGTGGCCGTAATGGTATCAACTAAGGTAAGGGTAGGATCACTTGTTCCATCGTTCATATACAGCTTATGAGCTGTGATTTCCGGATTCGTCAGCCCTGTATTCGGATCAATAGCCGTTTTCCACGACAGTATCTTATCCATCGGAACACCAGGTTGTCCGTCCTCCGGGTCGGGGTCCCACGCCGGGCTAACCATTGAGACGGCTCCAACAATTATGTTGCCGGGATCGTAAGCACCACCAGTGTTGAAGAAAAGCGTGTTGGACGGCGCCGCAAACGCAAATAAGGTTTCCTATATCACATATTAGATACAAACCCCTGGCCTTGTCTTAAGGACCAGGGGTTTTTATATTATATTTTGGGAACTTCTAAAATTAAATTTCCCTTTCGAGACTCTATGTGTCTGCTTAGCCCCGAGAAAATATGCCGTTTATGGCATAATATTCATGAACCATTCCTCAAATGGTGATATAGATTGTATATGCCTTAACTTGACCAGGTCTGTTATGAGAAAAGCTTTACTGATATTAATCATTATCACAGCAATCGCGGTATGGTGCTTTCTGCCGTCTAAAGAAAATGAACGTCGCAGCCCCGTAAATACCAGCCAGCCCGATAATATTGACACCATTATCCTGATCAGTATCGACACACTCAGGGCCGATCACCTGAGTTGTTATGGCTATACACAACGGACGACTCCTAATATTGACCGGCTGGCAAAAGACAGTTTGTTTTTCAAGGATGCATTCTCGACTATCCCCCTGACCCTTCCGGCCCACCGCAGTATGCTGACAGGCCTTATTCCGCCGACGCATGGTGTCCATGACAATTTCGAGATGCGCCTGCCGGAGGAAATACTTACCCTGCCCGAGGTTCTAAAGGATAATGGCTATACAACGTATGGCATTGTCAGCAGCGTGGTTCTTAGCAGCAGATTTGGTTTGGACCAGGGCTTTGATGTCTTTGATGATGCATTTGTCGAGCAGGCCGAGGATATTATCGTTGCCGAACAAAATGGCGCCGAGACCACAGAACATGCGATAAAGTGGCTTACAGACAATAGTGACAAGAAAAAGTTCATGTTTATTCATTACTATGACCCTCACACATCCTATGCGCCGCCTGAACCCTTCCGTAAACAATTCAGGCATCCGTACGACGGGGAAATTGCCTTCACCGATCACTGTGTCGGCAGGGTCATAGACAAGCTCAAATCACTTAAGCTGTACGACGATGCCCTTATCGTTATTACAGGTGATCATGGCGAGATGCTGTTCGAGCACAATGAATCTACTCATTCTTTTTATATCTATCAAAGCGCCATCCGTGTACCCTTGATGTTCAAACTGCCCCAGGACGCATATTGCGTTAAAATTACCGAACCTTGTTCTATAATCGATATTACTCCTACGATAATTGCCCTTGCCGGCATTGGCATACCTGAGAAGATGCAGGGGATCGATCTGCTTACCTTGGCACGAAACACCGGTAAACCCACATCGGGCTCCGGAAACATCGTCGATAAGCGGGCGCTGTATTCAGAAAGTCTTACTCCGACCAAATACAACGGCAACAGTCTGCTGAGCGTCGTCAGCGGCGACTGGCATTATATTCAAACAACCAAACCTGAGATATACAACCGGATTAAAGACCCAGGTGAGACCGATAATCTTATCGTTAAGGAAGCAAAGCGCGCCAGGATCATGCAATTTCAGCTTAAGGAGATACTTGACGCATCTGTTGCGTCGGAGATCGATACCGCGCTCGATATTGACAGTAAGACCATGAGATCACTTGAAAGCCTGGGCTACGTCGGCGGCTCAGTTTCAAAGGACTTTTCATTTGATGTATCTAAAACCAACCCCAGGGAATTAATTGACGTACATAACGACTTGGCGCGGGCAACACATCTCATACATCAGGACAGATTCGACGAGGTAATCGCGTTCTGCGAGAAGGTAATCAAAACACATCCGGACATTGCCGAATCCTATCGTAAGCTTGCCGGTTGCTATTCGGAAATGAAGTCATATCAAAAGGAAATTGAAACATGGCATATTTTTCTCAAACTCAAGCCTGGCGATATAGCAGCATATAAAGCATTGGCTGTCGCCTACAAACATGACGGTCAACTAAAACAGGCAATAAAGTACACCAAAACAGCCTTGGAGCAACATCCCGGCGATGCTGAATTATCCGATTTCCTGGCCGGTCTTTATGTAAAGGAAGGCATGCATACCCTGGCGATACCCCTGTTTTTACAAAAGCTCTCCAGAGAACCCGATGATATTGACACGCTCAAGTGTCTTGTCGCCGCGTACGATTTGACCCATGATTACAGTAATGCGGCCAAATATTGCGATAGTCTCTTTAAGCTTATGCCCGAAGATCCTGACATTTGCGGGGACCTTGCCAAGCTTTACATGAAATCCGGATCATATACCAAGGCCATACTATTTTACAAACAAAGCCTTGTTTCGTCACCTGATGACTTGAACATGCTCAAAGGCCTGGTGGATGCGTACAAGGCTGTTAAAGATTATGAACATACCATTGAGACGCTGGAGATAATTGCGGAGCTTGAACCTCAAAACGCGATGGTTTATGATCGTCTGGCAAATGTCTATTTCGAGCAAAAGGAATATCAGCTTTGCATTAACCTGCTCAAACAGCTATTAGAGATCATGCCCGGCAATATTGAGATAAACTATCGACTGGCGAAGAATTATCATTATCTTAATAAATACCCCGAGGCGGTGCAGAGCTGCCTGAGGACACTGGAGCTTGACCCGAAACATCTCAAAGCGCACCTGTGCCTGTCCCAGACATATCTGAAGATGAATAAACTAAAAGAGGCTATTGCCCAATATGAGTCAGCCCTGAAACTCAAACCGGATATGCTTTCAACACATAATACCATTGCCTGGCTCCAGGCGACTCAAAAGGACCCGGAGCTATATAACCCAAAATCCGCCCTTGTCCATGCACAAAAAGCCGCGGAACTTACATTGGACAAACTCACCGGCAAGTATACCAACCCGCATGTCCTTGACACACTTGCGGCTGCACAAAGCGCAAACGGAGACTTCGAAGCGGCTGTCGATTCAGCCAACCTTGCAATAGAATTGTGCCGACGGAAAGGGCTCGACTCGCTGGCAGACAATATCCAAAAACACCTTGATCTTTATAGAAAGCATAAACCCTACCGTGAATAGCCCTGGGTATTTTTTGTTGGCAAGCACCGTCAATTGTTGCCTGATTTGGATATGTTGCAGTTCAGATTGAAATTCTGGAAGAAACCTAAACTGAAAGGAACATGACAATGAAAGGGTTTTCAATTGCAGTAATAATGGTATTCGGGATGTTTTCGTTTTCCGTTGGCGCCGATGGTATTGCAGATGGAAGATATTATTTTGCTCGGGACGGCTTTTTCGGCGGATCACCGGGAAAAGCCAAAGCCACTATTTCCGCAAACGGCCTACAACTCGCCAATAATGTGATTGCCTGTGAATGGTCGGTTGAGGGCAAGTCGCTCAGGATTGTAAATGTTGAAGATAAATCGGCGAAGAAGTCGTGGGATGTTCGAGGGGGAAGTATGTTCAGGGTTGTCATGGGCGACGGCAGGGAGCGGTCCAGCGCGGATTTTGAGATTACCAGGGGCCCGAAGGTTATCAATCTCAAGGGGCAAAAGGAGGCGCCTCGATTTTCAAATCGTTTGGACGGCAAGGCGCTTTGCCTTTCGATGAAGGATCCGGAAACCGGTATACAGGTGGAGTGGGACGCGGTTTTGCGAGAAGGGTCGAATTACATCCGGCAGCGGGTCACTATCAGGGCAATTGACAGAGAGCAGGATATTAAGGGGCTGGTGCTTGTGGACCTGCCTCTTGACGGTGCAAGCAAGGGTGGTCTTGTTGATGGTTGTCCTGTATTTGCCGATCAACTGTTTACGGCGCTGGAGCATCCCATGGCTAAGGTCAGTGCCGAATCGGGGCGAGTACAATGTACGCTGGAGCGTTCAGCACCTCTTAAAACCGGCGAATCGTTCAGTGCTTCGGCAGTCATCGGCGTGACAATTCCGGGGCAAACGCGGAGGGGGTTTCAGTATTATGTCGAACGCGAGCGGATTCATCCGTACCGGCAGTTTCTTCACTACAACTCGTGGTATGATATCGCCTGGCCGGGGTATCTGATGAACGAAAAGCAGTGCATCGATGTTATCGAGCTTCTGGGGCAGAAGCTGGTGCGCAACCGTAATGTGAAAATCGATTCGTTTGTGTTTGACGATGGGTGGGATGATTTTACTACGCTTTGGGGTTTTCATGATGGTTTCCCTGACGGCTTTACGCCGCATAAAAAGGTTGCGTCGAAATACAATACAAATATTGGTACGTGGATTTCGCCGTGGGGCGGTTACGGTAACGAACAGAAGGCTCGAATCAAATACGGAAAGACGCAGGGGTTTGAAACGAACTCGGGCGGTTTTTCTCTGGCGGGAAAGAATTATAATCGCCGGTTTACCGAGGTGTGCGAGCGTTTCATGCGGGACTATGATTGCAACTATTTCAAGTTTGACGGTATCGGCGGCGGGGTATGGGCTGCAGGTGCGCCACGGGAATCGACACCCGATGTCGAGGCATTGCTGAAACTTGCCGGCAATCTGCATGAGAAGAAGCCGTCATTGTTTATCAATGCGACGGTGGGGACCTGGCCGAGTCCTTATCTTTTGTGGAGTGTCGATTCGATATGGCGACAGGGACATGACCTGGACTTGCTGCGGACCAGCGGCGGAACGAAAAGGGACCAGTGGATCACGTATCGTGACGGGATGGTCTATTCGAGAATCTTTCAACGATCGCCGCATTATCCGCTCAATTCGCTGATGTACGTGGGGATTGCGCTGGCTAAGCTTGGCACGACTAAAGAATTGAATAATGACGTCGAAGCGTTCAAGCGTGATGCCCGCAGCTTCTTCGCGACCGGTACAAACTGTCAGGAACTTTATATTACGGGCAAACTGTTTAGCGATGCGCATTGGGATGTTCTTGCTGAGTCCGCCAGATGGGCCAAAGCCAACCAGGCGGTTCTCGTCGACAGTCATTGGATCGGCGGCAATCCTAATAAGGGTGAAGTTTACGGTTATACGTCATGGTCGCCGGGCAAGGCTGTCCTTATGCTGCGGAACCCTTCCAATGAGTCCCAGGATATCACTGTTGACCTGGGCGAGTGCTTTGAACTGCCGACGGGCAGTCCTTCGGTGTGGCGGTTAAAGAGTGCCTGGGCCGAAGACGTCGATCAACCTGTTCTGCAAGTTGTCGCAGGCGAGCCGTGCCGAATTGATTTGAAGCCGCTTGAGGTTGCAGTATTGGAAGCAAAACCGGTGAAGGGCTCCAAGCCATACAAGTACACGGGCTATGAAGAAAAGCGGAAGGGCTACAGGGTGCCGAAAGAGCAATTTGTCGGGTTCTGGGAATATCCATACAGCGGTGCGACGTATCGGCGCCAGTTTAATATTGACGGAACGGCGCAACTTTATGTTAATGGTCAACCATTGTCGGTGTGGAATGGGTTTACATGGGAGTATGACGACGGGCGGATAATTGTCAGGAATGCGGACGGCCTGATCGACGGAGTGCATAAACTGGTCGATGCCGATACGCTTGTTTTTGTGCTGCACAATTTCGAGCAGGCCAAACGGGTAAAGTAGCAGTCGTTTCAATGGAAAAAACGGATTATCTCTATGGATAGTAAAGAACGGTTGATGGCGACATTGCGAGGTGAGCCTGTGGATCGGTTTGCCGTTAATCTTTATGAAATCGGCGGGCTTGTGATGGATCCGAATAATCCCGACAGGTTCAATGTTTATAACGATCCGTCGTGGCGGCCACTGCTTGATCTGGCTGAGAACCACACCGATCTGATCAGGTTGCGAAGTCCTGTCAGAAAAGAGTCACACCGGGCGTGGGATGATGCTGCAGATGACAAAAGCGCGAGAAACGAGTTTTTTAAGATCGATGCATTTGAGGAAGATGACTGTCAAATAGCACGCATCACGTTGACTGTTGGCGGCAGGACAATGACTTCGATGACCCGCCGCGAGCCGGATGTCGATACAGTCTGGACGACGGAGCATCTGCTCAAATCGAAAGAGGATGTGCTTGCGTATCTGCAACTGCCTGACGAGATCCATGCCGAAAAGATCGATATCGCTCCTTTGCTCGAAGAGGAAAAGAAGCTGGGCGATCGCGGAATTGTCATGGTCGATACGGAGGACCCGATCTGTGCGGCGGCGACACTGTTCAGCATGGAAGACTATACGATCATGGCGATGACCGAGCAGGACCTGTTTCATCGACTGCTGGAAAAGCTATTGCGACAGATATGGTTGCGTACGGAAAAAGTCGCAGCTCAATTTCCGGGCAGACTGTGGCGAATCTACGGGCCTGAATTTGCCACCGAGCCGTATCTTCCGCCAAAGCTCTTTGAAGAGTACGTTGTCAGGTATACCGGTCCGATGGTCAGGATGATCCGTGAGCATGGAGGTTTTGCCCGCATTCACTGTCACGGGCGAATCCTTAATGTGCTGGATCATATTCGTGCTATGGGCGCCGATGCAATCGATCCTGTCGAGCCGCCGCCACAGGGAGATGTTCTGCTCAAAGACGTGTTTGAAAAATACGGTAAACAACTTGTGCTGTTTGGAAACATCGAGATCGCTGATATTGAGAATCTGCCAAATGACGAGTTCTGTGTTCTTGTCGACAGAACTCTCTCCGATGCCGTTTCGCATCAGGTCAGGGGGTTTGTCCTTATGCCCACAGCCAGTCCTTTTGGCAGGGTGGTTTCTCCTCTTGCAATGCGGAACTATGAAACGCTTGTAATAAAGGCGTGTGATTTTCGATCAGATTGAGGCAACAGATGAAGAATTCGAATATCTCTCTGGCTGGCGTACGCCGGGACCGAACTGGGCGATCTGAACACTTTCTACACCGAATCAAATCTCGGCGAATATGCCTATTTCTCCGACGGGCAGATTCTTGTCGGCGGGATTCAGCCCAATATGATCCTGGGTATGCTCATCGGCGCCGAATTTATCCCGAACGATTCGATGGACGCCGATATATCGATGACGCCCTTAAAAGGCAAAGACTTTGACGAACTGCCCGCCAACACCATGCTTGCTATGCCCAAATTCCTCGCCACGTTCGTCCCGCCGATCCTGATGGGCGTTGTCGAATTAGAGTGTTTTAGGCCGCCGTTGCATCCGACCGCGTAAAACAACCGCAGGAAAGTCAAAGATCGGCCAGCCAGTTGTCGATGAATACGAGCAGGTCGCCCAGATTGATCGAACCGTCAAGTGGCGCACTTATGTCACAGGTCGAGTTGTATCCCGCCCCACCTGCCTGGGACGC
>JAGHBX010000201.1 GCA_021160785.1 Planctomycetota bacterium
ACGGCATAGAATTCAACAGAATCCGCCTTGCGGTTGACCCCGTTTCCTCGGCGACATGGGGAGGAATAGGTTTCAACGGCAACAATGACAACCAAATGGTCTGCGTGGACATGGAAGAATCCAGCTCGGCCGGTGAGTCCATTCGCCTGGACAATTCAAGGGTTCTCATCGACGACATGACGTGGTCGCAGACCAACGATACGATTCTGCAGATCGAGAGCTCTTCGGCGATTGTGCGAAACAGCGTGTTTCCGGACAATACAACCCAGCAGAGTGTTTCCGGCCACCTCCTGCTTACATCTAATCCGTACCTTATATTCGATAACAATATCTTCGGCGTTCATACGGGCACGAAGCAGGATGTGTTAGACTGCACTGTCAGCGGTCCGACGCCCGTGCCGCAGTTTACAAACAATGTATTCCTCGGCGGCGGCGATGACGCTCTCGATTTGGACGGCACTTACGCCTTCGTCGCGGGCAATGTATTCATGAATTTCCACCGGAACTTTTCAGCTACACAGGGCGAGTCCTACGCGGTCACCAGCGGTTATGACGGCAGTCAGACTTCCAGCCATCTGATCGTGCGGAATCTGTTTGTCAACTGCGACAACGCCGCACTGGTCAAGGACCAGTCATGGATCGACTTCCAGAACAACACCCTGGTCAATTGCCAGGTAGGCGTCAACTTCCGCGAGCCGCTTGAAACAACCGTCGATCCGGGCAGGGGCGGATACATGGCGGGCAACATCTTCTACAACACCCCCGAACCCGTTGCCGCCTACTACCTGAGCCATCCGACGTGGGGCCCCAGCGATGTAACCGTCGAATATTCGATCATTCCCGACGGCATTCCCAGCCAGTTCCTTGGCAGCGGCAACATCCTTAACGCAGACCCGCTGTTTGTCGATGCTGCAAGCGATGATTTCCACCTCAAGAGCGATTCGGCTTCGGACGGCACCGGACCTAACGGTATTGACATGGGAATGCATGTGCCCGCCGGCGCCTCGATATCGGGCCCACCGAGCCTGACGACCGCCATGACGGATATTACATACACCATCGCCGGTCCCGCCATTACCCATTACAAGTGGCGTCTGGACGGCGGCTCATGGAGCGTAACAGAGCAAACTGTGGATACGGCGATTGTCCTCAACAGCCTGGCGCCGGGCGGGCATACCCTGGAAGTCATCGGCAAGAACTACGCCGGCGTCTGGCAGGATCAGGCCGACGCAGCGGTTCGAACGTGGACTGTGGATAGCTCGCATGTGGCGCTCATCATCAACGAAGTTAAGGCTCATTCCCATAGCGTATCGCCCGACCTGATCGAGTTGTACTATGACGGACCCGGCACGCTCGACATGGCCGGGATGAGCATCACCGACAATCCGGGCGATCGGCGCAAGTACGTTTTCGGAGCCGGTACAACGATCAATCCGGGTGAATACATGGTGCTTATCGCCGACCCGACCTCCGCTGTCCCGGGACATCTGAACTTCGCCCTGACCAGCCTGGGTGACGGTCTTTACCTGTACGACGCCGGCGAAAGCGTGATTGATTCGGTTGAATTCGGAATGCAATGGAATGACTGGTCGATCGGACGGCTTGGCGACGACGAGTGGTATCTGACCGTCCCCACGTTAGGTCTGCCAAACGTCAAACAGCCTCTCGGCGACCCTGCCGCTCTGAAAATCAATGAGTGGCTTGCAAACGGCAATGTACTCCTTGAAGACGATTTCATCGAACTGTACAATCCCAGTCCGTACCCGATCAATCTCAGCGATCTTTACCTGACCGACAACCACGTTACGCAGCCCCTCAAGAGTTGCCTTGGCCCCTTGAGCATTATTGAGCCCAACGGCTATGTCGTATTTACCGCAGATGACAAGGACAGGTCGGCACACGTCGATTTCAAACTCTCGGCGGACCATGAGATAATCGCTCTCTACGATGGCGACGGCAACGAAATCGACAAGGTGATCTACTACGCCCAGAAGACCGATGTCTCGCAGGGGCGCTCTCCCGACGGCAGCGAAAATTATGCCTTCTTCTCGCTGCCTACACCCTGGCTGGCGAACCCCGTCAGCGCCAGCGACGAAACGATCGAAAATCTCATAGACATTACACACGAATGGTCCTTCGATCAGTCCGACACGGATTTGGGCATTGTCTGGCGTGATCCGGACTACATTGATTCTTCTTGGCCAAGCGGCGCAGCACTGTTGTATGTCGAAGGCTCATCGCTGCCGGCGCCCAAGAGCACTCCTCTGACACTCGGTGCAACGACGTACTACTTCCGCAGCCATTTTAGCATTCCTTCCGGGATTAATATCGCCGACATTGTCAGGTTGAATTTGGCTACTGTCGTGGATGACGCCGCTGTAATCTATCTCAACGGCGCCGAAGTCGAGCGGATCGGCTTCAATGATACTACGGTCATTACACATAATACCTGGGCCGACCGGAATGCCGTTGGCAATGCCGCCTATGAATACTTTGAGATCCCGGCAACAGGTCTGCTGCCCAACGACAACGTTATTGCCGTGGAGGTCCATCAAAAGAACTCCGGCAGCAGCGATGTCGTTTTTGGTCTGGCGCTTGACGCAGTCGTCAGTGTTTCCCAGGGCGACGACCCGCTGGCGAACGCCAAAGCGTTGCTGGACAATCTGCGGATTACCGAGTTGATGTACAATCCGTCCGGCGGAGAGGAATACGAATTCATCGAACTGCAAAACACAGGCGCCGAGTCGTTTGATCTTTCCGGCGTTCGTTTCACCGATGGAATTGACTTTACTTTCCCGGCGCAAACCGAGTTGGCGGCCGGCGGATTTGTCGTCCTTGCGGCTGATCGGCAGGCGTTTGCACTCAAATATCCGACTGTGCCCCAGGGAATCGTTTTCGGGCCGTACGATGGGAAATTCGACAACGGCGGCGAAAACATCGTCCTCCAACTGCCTGAGCCGTTTGAGGCGGCAATCCTGCGGTTTGAATATGACGACGCGTGGTATCCCGCGACTGACGGCGACGGCTATTCGCTTGTGATTGACGATCCGACAGGCGCGCCTGCAAACTGGCAGGATCAATCGCGTTGGCGAAGGAGCGATTCCGGCAGTGGATCACCCGGCGAAGAGGATGTGGAGGATTAATATTGACGGCGATGCTCAGTAGGAAAGTCAAAGATCGGCCAGCCAGTTGTCGATGAATACGAGCAGGTCGCCCAGATTGATCGAACCGTCAAGTGGCGCACTTATGTCACAGGTCGAGTTGTATCCCGCCCCACCTGCCTGGGACGC
>JAGHBX010000593.1 GCA_021160785.1 Planctomycetota bacterium
AATCCATAGGCCCGCTCGGCGACTACAAAATCCCCGACGAAGTCGATTTTAACCTCTGGTCCGGACCGGCGCCCTACACGACGCCGAAACTTACCCGCGAGCGTTTCCACTACGACTGGCATTGGCAAAGACTCTACGGCAACGGCGACTCAGGCAACCAGGGTCCCCACCAGACCGATATCGCCAGATGGGGACTTGGCATCAACCGCCATCCCAACAGCGTCATCTGCTACGGCGGACGCCTCGGCTACCAGGCCGAACGCAATGATCCCAAGTACGTCGATGCAGGCGACACCGCCAACACCGAAATCGCCATTTACGATTACGGGGACAAGACCATGGTCTTCGAGACACGCGGCCTCGCTGTCGACAATCCCGCCGACGAAGAGATCAACAGGGTCTTCGGCAGAAGAGGCAATAAGATCGGTGTCATTTTCTACGGCACGAAGGGCACGCTCGTCCAGCGATCCTATACCAACTGCTCGGCATACGACCTCAAGGGCAACAAGATCAAGGACTTCAACGGCGGCGGAGACCACTTCGGCAACTTCGTAGAAGCCGTAAAATCCCGCGACGTCTCCAGCCTCAACTCCGACGCCTTCCAGGGCCACCTCTCGGCGGCACTGGCGCACCTTGCCAACATCTGTTACTATATCGGAGAAGAAGACAAGGTCTCGATCTCCGAAGCCAAGGCGATTCTGAGTAAGGTCGCCAGTCGCGACGATAATATGGCGACACTGGATCGGACCATTAAGCATTGGACGGAAAACGGTGTCGATCTGGACAAATATCCGATGGCGATGGGGCCGTTGCTGAAGTTCGATCCCAAAAAGGAAGTATTCACCAACAGCAACGCAGCCAACGCGATACTCCACCGCAAGTACCGCAAACCGTTCGTCTGCCCCGTGGCAAAAAAGGTGTAGCGGAGTTGGCGACCCAAAAGTAAGCGGGCCGAACCCCATTGTTTTCGTTTTGCAAAGCCCTGTAGGCTAACAGCTACAGGGCTTTTTTCTTTTTTTTGCTGAAGCGACATCGGGCGGTTGTTGTTTTCCTGCATCGTAACATCCATTGCCCTTGCCTCAAACGGCAGGTTATCGTATGATACATGATGTCGCAGGAAGGCGCAGGCGCGTCTTTTGGGTGATCGACAATCAGGCTCAGATCGAACGATTTGTATACAGGAGGATTTAATTATGACTCGACGATTCGGACGACGCCGGTTTCTGGGCAGTGCGGCGGGTGCTGCCTTTCTTGGCTCGGTCTCCGGTGGAGAAGAAACATCCGCTGCCGACAGCCCCGCCGGGCGCCAGGTGCGTCTGGAGTTTCTGTGCCCCAAAGAGATCGAAGATGCACAGGCGGCTTGCGGCACGATCTTCCAGCCGCTTGGCACAATCGAATGGCACGGCGTGCATAATGTGGTGGGGGTCGATGCGGTAAAGGCCCATGCCCTTTGCGTGCGGGCCGCACAGCGGGGCGGAGGCGTTGTCTCGCCGGCACTGTACGGCGGCGTCGGCGGCTTGAGCGAGCTGCATACCTTTGTGATGGAGCCGGAGAACTGCGTGTTTTCCAATCTGCTTCGTCCGTGGCTGGAGCAGCTTTGTCGCGAAATGGCCAGAAACGGGTTTCGGGCAATCATCATGCTCACCGGGCATTACGGCGCCGCCCAGCAGATAGTCGTCCGCGAAACCGCCGTTCGCATGAGTCGCGCCCTCGGGATTCCCGTGCTCGGAACGCCCGAGTACATGCTTGCCATAGATGTCAACTACACCGGCGACCACGCGGCGTGGGGAGAGACGTCGCTGATGATGCACCTTTATCCCGATACCGTCGACCTGTCGCGGCTCGGCGATCCCCCGCACCAGGGTGTCGGCGGGCGCGATCCGAGAGAGTCCTCCGCCAAAGACGGTAAGCTTCTTACCGAAACCATCGTCTCGCGATTAGCGACGCTTGCAAAGAACATGCCCGGCTGGGATCACAAGAAACTCGATCGCTTCGTCGATGCCGAGGCGGCGATGGTTGCCCGTCAACTGTCAGCGCCGCGAGGAAAAGGCAATCTCTGGACCGCATGGAAGAATATCGGCAGTGCGATGCGAGGCTACGGAGAGCAATTAGCGGCAGAACGTTTCGAAGATATCAAGGCTTCCGTTGCGAAATTGTAGCCAACGGCATGAAGTTCAAACAACGACAATAAAAGAGGGAGGTTGAGATGGACAGGCGTATTGGCAGGCGGAATTTTCTGTTGGGTGTTGGGGCGGCGGGCGTCGCTGCATCTGTTCCGGCATCGCATGCGACAGCATTTGGCGCCACTGCCCCAGGCGCGGAAAACCTGAAAGTCAGCAGCGTTGAGATGCTGCAGCTTACCGGTAAGAACGGGCGAAAGGCCCTGTATTTGAAGATCGGCGCCGACGCAGGCCTTGAAGGATTGTACGGCCCTGTCGACGAGATCGCTGCGATAATGGTGGATCGAATCTTCAAGCGGCGTCTGATCGGGCAAAATCCCCTGTCCGGCGAAGCATACTGGGACCGCATGTTCCGAGCCGACCGCCATTCGCGCGGAAGTCACTACATCATGGGCCTAAGCGCCGTGGACAACGCACTCTGGGACCTTCGCGGAAAATTCAGCCAACTACCGGTGTACCGCCTCCTGGGCGGGTCGCGCGACAAAGTCAGGGCGTATGCCAGTTGCCTCGGTTTTTCGCAGGAGCCGAATGCTTTGCAGGCAAAGGCTAAGGAACTGACCAAAGAAGGCTATCGGCACCAGAAGTGGTTTGTGCGCAGTCGCGGCCCCAAAGACGGACCCGAGGGTGTCGCCAAAGATGTCGAGGTTGTTCGCCTGCTGCGGGAGGCGGTGGGCGACGGTGTGGACCTGATGTTTGACGCTTTCTGGCAGTGGGACCTCAATTACGCCCTTGCCTGGTCCAGACGCGCCGAGAAATACAATCCGCGCTGGATCGAAGAGCCGTTCCAGTCGGCTAACCTCGACGCCTTTATCGAGTTCAGTCGCGAGACGTCGATCCCCGTGGCGACGGGCGAGCACTTCTACGGCCGATGGGATGTGCACAAGTTCCTCAAAAACGATGCGATCATGGTCGTACAGGCCGATCCGGAATGGTGCGGCGGCGTGAGCGAACTGATCAAGATATGCACACTGGCGTCAGTGCACGGCGTCAATGTGATCCCGCACGGGCACAGTCTGCACGCGGCAATGCACGTCGTCGCCAGCCGACCGGTCGAAGTCTGCCCCCTTGTCGAGTACCTTATCCAGAAAATGTCAAATTACTACTATTTCGAAAAACACGCACCCCAACCGGTGGACGGAATGATACAGCTACCCGACAGACCGGGCTTCGGCATCGAACTCGACGAATCCAAAATAAAAGACACAAAGGTCATGACCTGGACCTGATCTAAATGGAAAATGAACAGCACTTTTTGCAAAGGACATAAAATCACATGAAAAAACGAATCCTTTTATCATTGGCGGCTCTGTTTTTCTGCTCGACGACAATCATCAAGGCCGCCGCTGGGACACCCGAAGAAATCGAGTCATGGTGGAAGGCTGGTAAGACACTACCGCTGGAAACGACGGCAAAGTATCCCTTTAAGGAACTGA
This sequence comes from Planctomycetota bacterium, assembly GCA_021160785.1. Lineage (GTDB taxonomy): Bacteria > Planctomycetota > Phycisphaerae > Sedimentisphaerales > Anaerohalosphaeraceae > B28-G16. The sequence continues at coordinate 3,614 of JAGHBX010000593.1, forward strand.
GGATCACAAACGACACAGGGGTTAATGTCCTCATCGATATGGCCCACAAGTGCGACTTCTTTACTCTCTGGAATCTGGGCAGGCAGTTGAACAGCCGCGGCATCCGAACGGTGGGCAGTCATGCAACGCTCGATTCGGTGCTGACGCCGGGTTCGCCGTGTCGTGTGCGAATCCCCGTTGCTTCCGGCGTGTACCCCTTTGCGTGGTGGCCGGCTGCAAAATTCAATGTCGTATTGACGGAGGGCGCGGCGCATTATCCCGGCTACATCGCCGAAGAGCGCCGGGCGTTGAAGAAGTTCATCTCGGGCGGCGGCGGATTGATCGTCTCCGGATCACGCATCACCGACAGCAAGACCGCCGATGAGTGGTCGCTAAATACCATGCTCGCAGAGTATGACGCGGCCGTCCTTGCCGGCACTGAGGTCTATGAAGGGCGAAGATGGGCCAGGCTCAAGGTCAGCGCCGATTGGGAGATTGTCCTTAAGGGCAAAAACGGCAACCCCGTCTATGCGCAGCGCAAGTACGGCAATGGTCGGATAGCACTTATAGCTTCCTCCGGGCTGTACCGTTTCGACCGCAAGGACAAAGAGGACACACGCAAAAAGACCGGGTTCCTGGCGGACGTCGTCAAGTGGGCTGCCGCCGGTTCACCGCCCGTCGGAGGGGAGGCGCGTTTCCCAACAGCCAGGTCAAGCGGCGGAGGCATCTATCCGGAGTCCGAAAAACGACTTGACGGCATTGTCTGTTTCTACAGCAAGAACCAGACGCCGGAGCTTCTTGAGACGATGAGCACAGACTTCCCCGCGATTACGCAGGACTTGTATGCGTGGCTGCCCTCGCCGAAGCCGGATCAGCCGATGTACCTGATCCTGTGCAGCGGCAGCGGCGGCGGATGGGCGGTCAATGCCTATCTGCCGAAAGAAGCCTCGACGATTTCGACCAGCCCCAACGGAATCCGCAGCATCTTCGGTCATGAGCAGGCCCATACAATGTCGGGACCGTGCCGGGCTGCAAATCATCCTTTCGGCGGAAACCAGGGGGAGGAGCACGCCGGCTGGTTCCAGGGCAAGATCAATGCAAAGTACAACGGCGACACCGGGCCCAACCGCCGATGCAACCAGGTATTCATCAAAGGATACGACGGGAGCCGGAAGACACCTGAGCAGATTTTCAAGAAAGCAAATCTTGAGAAATGGCGAACCGGGCACGATCGGCTGATGATCTGGTACACCTGGCAGAAGCTGGACGACCGATACGGGCCGACCTGGTATCCGCGATGGCGGTGGGTGCAGGCCAATCGCTGGAAGAACGATCCCGACCGCAAACTGACGTGGGAAGAGGCGATCGAAGATATGAGTATCGCCGTCGGCGAGGACCTTTTTGGCTTCTTCGCCAAAACCGGCAAAAAGCTGAGCCGCCAGAGATTCGAGAAAGCAACATTCATGGGCAAGACCATGATCCTGCCCGTCGCCCCGATAGAGCCGACCCCGCCGGGCAATGTATGCCTGGATCCGATCACCGACTATACAAAACCCATTACGACAAAACGGCCCGCGGACGCAGGCTACTGATTCGCAGCAGCGGGCAAGATTGGGCTGCAGACTATTCAATTGACACTGAATCAAGGATGGTATAGACTCCGAACGCAAAGAGTAGTCGATTAACCTCCAACTACAGCAGGCACAAGGCTCAGCCTCGATGTATCGGAATAGCTGAATAAATATACCCTTCAGGGTAGTAAATTCCCGCGAGTGGAGCTTAGTTATTGTTGTAAAGCTCTTACCCGCGTACAGACGGGAATTGGCAATTGCGAGCAGTATGCAAATAATGTTATATGGGAAATGTCCAATGAGATCAGATGTAAGGTGTGTATTAACGATGGTAATGGCTGCGGCAATGTTGGTATTGGCCGGCAGCCAGACAGTATAGGCAGAAGCCGGAGCACTCACCCTGGAAGCCGGCTCCCATGTAGAGTCGCAAACTTCGCTGCTGACAGAAGTGGTGGATGTCCAAAGGTACAATCGCAGTATCCATATCATGGTGATGCTGTTAGGAGGATTCGGTTTCTTAATGGTCTTTGTCAAGAAGTACGGTCTTTCGGCCGTCACCGCGACATACCTGCTGGTAAGCACCGCCATCCCGCTTTACATGCTCATAAAGAGTTGGGGCATCTTCGACGAGGCGGGGCATATTGATATTGAAAAATTGATTCTGGCCGAGTTTTTGCGCCGCATTAGTCCAGCCGGCCCTGGTTCCAAATGACGGCGATAAATGTCATACTTGCCTTATCCGGTGCAACTTTGGCAACTTACTTCGCATCGGTTGCCCTGCGGGGTAAGGTTTGTATCGCCGATATTGCTAACGCCGCCTTAGCCGGTGGCGTTGCGATCGGTTCGACATGCGATATCGCAAGCCCGACAATTGCTTTTATTATTGGTGTGCTGGCGGGCGCATTGTCAACATTCGGCTTTGCCGTTATCCAGGATAAATTGCAGAAACTGGTAAAGGGCATCGACACATGCGGCGTCATGTACCTCCACGGCCTGCCCGGCCTGCTCGGCGGCATCGCCGCTGTATTCGTTGTCAAGGGCATCGTATCGACACAGTTTGCAGGCATCGCAATAACAGTAGTAATTGCCGTCCTCGCCGGCTTCATTGCAGGAAAAGTCCTGTCGTTATTCGGCAGAAGAACCGAGCCATACCTGGATTCCGAAGAAACCGCATAATTCCTTTCACTACCTAAAGCCGCTATTTCAAAACACCGAATAAGGTTGCAGGTATTTAGCCCAAGTTCGACAGTTAGGTGGTAAAAAGACGGTTTTTGATATCGCCAAGGCAATAAGTCTTCACTACATCGCATTCCGGGAACATTCATCGCAATAGCAAAAACGCAACCCACGTCACCGCCCAAAAAACGCTATGCAATCAGAAATGTAAACCAAAAAAAGTTGGAAAATTATTTAACTGTCGAACTTGGGGTAGCGATTTATGAATCCGACAGGTTGGTTTACATCGGAGTAGCTCGTTTTTTACATGTTCCATTTTTCTTCAACCTTTTTCCCAAAGTGCCCCACTACCAAATGGATGGTGTAAAAATGCTGTGTGGATGTATAGGATTCTAACATCGGCGTGAGGGCTGACACCGAGAGCAATCTATGTTTTTAGCGTTTTTTAGCGCAGAATTGGGCGTGACAGGGCAAAAATGGCAAAATGTGGCTCTTTGGCACGGTCATTGCTTCTTTTTTGCATCAGGACGGGTATTGTGTGCGGAAAAAGAAAGGTATGAGATGTCCAGAACGACCAATATAGTCGACATTATCGAGGCCGGCATAAGCGCCGAAAGCCTTCGCCAAAGGGTAATTGCCAACAATGTGGCCAATCTCGATACCCCTGGATACCGGAGGATGGATATCCGTTTCAAGGAACTGTTCGCCAAAGCGATGGACTCGGCCGGTGGTGTTGACTTAGGCAAAATCGAGTTGGGGACATACCAACCGAAAAATACGCCTGTAAAATCAAACGGCAATGATGTCAGTCTCGAAGTCGAGGTCGGTGAGATGGTGAAAAACACTCTTCGCCATAAGGCGTTGATTCGTGTGCTGCAGAAGAAGTACGAACAGATTGACAGGGCTATTACCGTGAAATAGGAGGCAAGTGGACAATGGAAGTGAATACGGGTTTTGGCCCAATAGACATCGCGATTTCAGGCCTGCGAGCCGGAAGCAAGAGGATGGAAGTGATTTCATCCAATGTTGCAAATGCCCGGTCCACGGACAACGGCAACGGTGAACCGTATCGCAGGCTTGAGGCGATATTCAAGACAGACGGAGACGGCCTGGGAGGCGTCACGCTTGACGAGGTGGCCGCGGACATGAGCGATTTCCAGAGGCTGCTCAAACCCGGACATCCCAATGCGGACGCGCAGGGGTATGTGACAATGCCCAACGTCCAGGTGCCGGTGGAGATGATGAATTTGACCGTAGCGACGCGAGCATATCAGGCTAATGTCGCCGTTTTGAATCGTTATCAACAAATGGTGGAAACTACGCTTGAATTACTTAGGTGAGGACAAGTGACATGATTAACTTCAACACCAATATAGGTCAGGGTGCATCGCAAGCCGGGTTCGCCGGCGCCGGAGTAACCAAAGGCAAAACGGCAGGCGCCAAGTCCGGCTTTGCCGATTCTGTCAAGGCCGCCCGTGAATACATATCCGAAGTTGACGACCTGCAGCAGACGTCCGACATATCGATAAAGGATTTGCTGTCGGGCAAGAACGAGGACATTACTTCGGTAGTGTCGGCAATGGCGAAAGCTGATATGAGCTTTAAGCTTCTTGTTGGCGTCAGAAACAAGTTGATCGAAGGCTACAAACAAACTATGAACATGCCGCTGTAATGGCCGTCGAGAGGACTAAATGGCTTTCATCCAGAAAATAGAGGTAATTTGGCGAAACGTAAGCCTGGTTCAACGGGCTTTGCTGATTGCGATAGTTCTGACATTTGTGATTGTCGGCGTGTTGCTCACTCAGTGGGCTCGCAGGCCGGATATGAGGGTGCTGTATTCGAGGCTTGATCCTGAAGAAGCAGCGAAGGTTACCGACAAAATCAGCGAAAAGGGCATTGCTTACAAATTAGGCGGCGGGGGCGCCACTATCTATGTTCCGAAAGAAACTGTAACTCAACTTCGTTTAGACATGGCAAAAGAGGGATTGCCGGGAAGCAGTCAGCAAGGCTACGGGATATTTGACGATGAGAAAATCGGCATAAGCCCGTTTGTTCAAAATGTCAATCTCAAACGTGCTCTCCAGGAGGAGCTGGCAAAGAGTATACAAATGATCGACGGAGTCGGTCATGCTCGAATTCACATAGTAACCCCGGAGAACACACTGTTTGCATCTGACTCGTCGAGAACCAGCGCGTCTGTAGTTCTTCAGTTAAGGCCGGGCTATCGATTGGGCCCACTGAACATAGCAGCGATAACGTATCTGGTCGCCGGCGGCATCGAAGGACTCAAATCCGAAAACGTAACTGTGGTGGATAGCCAGGGACGCCTTCTTACGAGGGAATCGGATCAGGCTATGGCGGCCGGCGGAGCTGGAACCGTTGCCGACTACACCGAAAGGGTGGAGCAGAATTTGGCGACCAAGATTGAGGATATGCTCACTGCTGTCCTTGGTCCGGGCAGGGCTATGGTAAGGGTAAGCGCCGAGATTGAGACGATCAGCAGCACTCTCTCCAAGATAACTTATGACACCGGTAAGGCGATTCCCAAGACGGAGGAGATCACGACTGATTCCGAGACGGAACCAGGGGCCGTACCCGCAGGTGGTGGGGCGGCTGCACCGGGAAAGAAAAAAACGAGTGAAATTATTCTTACCGACTACATGGTCCCCGAGACTACCGAGCAGACGGTTCAACTTGCCGGAGCGATAAAGTCTCTGACGGTGGCGGCGTTTGTGGACCTTTCTCCGCCGGCTCCTCCTGAGCCCGAAGAAGGCGCCTAAGCGACTCCGACTACTCCCGCCGAACCGCTAATGTCGATCACCGATGTGGAAGACATCATCAAGAAGGCCGCCGGGCCGAAGCTGACGGCTGAAGGTCTTAAAGTAGTCGACGCCAAGTTCAATCGTCCGACAGAATCGTTGGTCGGCGTCGAAGAAGGCGGCGGTCTTGATTTTGTGGCGATTGCCCGACAGAGTTCCATGGGTATTATGGCGATTTGTGCGCTTGTGGTCCTGAAACTGTTCAGCGGAGCGAAGAAGAAGGCGGCCAAGGGCGAGAGCGGTCAATTGGCTGCAGGCGACATGCCTGTTGCGGGGCTTCTGCCGGCAAGTGGTGAGGGCCAGGAAAAAATGATGCTCCGCAGACAAATAGCTGACAGCCTGCGAAGCAACCCCGAACAGGCCAAGCAATTGTTTTCAAGCTGGCTTGATGAAAAGGGAGGCAGATAAGTGGTGCTGAGCGGTAAACAGAAAGCTGCAATGCTGCTAATGAGCCTGGATGCGGCGACAGCGGCGGAATTGCTGAAGGACGTTGATCCTCAAGTGGTTCAGGAATTGGCGGTGGAATTGGCATATCTGGATGCGTCTGGTATGCGCGACAGCAAACAGAACGCCGAGATTGCACGTCAGTTCTGCGATTCCCTGGAAAGCGAGGAGACATTTCATTTCAAGGCATTTCTCAACAGCATGCTGAAAAGTACGGTGGGCGACGAGAAAGCAAAGGAGATACAAACGCAGATCTCCAATTTGCTGCAAAAGCGCGATCCTTTCATGTCCATCCGCTCGGCGGATTCGGCGAGGTTGGCGGCAGTGCTTGCCAATGAGCACCCGCAGGCAACGGCGCTGGTCTTGAGCGAGTTGCCGGCGAGAAAGAGTTCGGACGTGCTCAGCCTTCTGGACGAGGGTGTTCGACTTAGTGCTATAGGCCGGATGGTGGGCGCCGATACCATGACCGAGGAGGCAAAGACACGAATAGTTGAGGCGGTTTGCAAGCGTCTTGGAACTGTCGGAGCGGGACAGGGCGGCGTGGACCGGACCGGAGGCGAGCGGTCTTTAAGAAAAGTAGCGGTCATCCTGCGAAATCTCGGCAAAGAACTCCAGGACGGTTTGCTTAGTGCGGTAAAGGAAGAAGACGGCGAGGTGGGGCAGAAAGTATCGAATCTTATGATCCTCTGGGAGGATGTTCCGCAAGTTAGCGACGTATCTCTTCAGGAAGGGCTGCGGAAAGTCAAATCGCGGATACTGGCGTTGGCATTGGTCAGGGCGGACGAAGCAATTGCCGGGAAAATCAAGGCAAATATCTCCGAGCGTGTGGCGGCTGCAATAGAGGAGGACGCATCACTAATGTCGGCAGCAAGGCGAGGTGAGATTGCCCAGGCCAGGGAAGAGATTGTCGGAGCCTTGCGCAAAATGAACGAAAAAGGTGAACTCAGCTTTATAGAAGAATAATGCAATGCCTGATACACTTACGGTCAATCTGGACAGACCTGTTGAGTCGGCGGTAATATTGCAAGATCATCCGGTCGATGCGGCATCGTCGAGGGCGGGCGCAATGAATCCGGCAAGTGACGCCGAGCGAATCAGGTTGATGGAGGATTTGCAAACTCAGAAGAATCTGTGTGGCGAGGTTTGCCGGATGCTGGAGGGTGTCGCCAGCAAGCTCAACCGGTTTTACAACGAGGCGGTTGCCGGGCACAAGGCGGAGATTGCCGGACTTTCGGTGGAAATTGCCAGAAAGATATTGACACAAAAAGTCGCCGACGGCGACTACGAAATTGAAGCAATTGTCCGAGAAACACTTGAGAATACTCCAGCGTATGAGGATATAGTCATACGTGTGAATCCGGATGACCTTGCAGCCTGCCAGAAAGTGTGGCGGGATGAAGGCAATGGCGCGCCGGCCGATGTTAAGTTTGTCGCCGATCAGGATATTGGGCGAGCCGAGTGCGTGCTGGAGAGTCCAAAAGGCGTAATCAAGTCGCTGATTGAAGAAAATCTCGAACAAATCGGCAAAGCGCTCAACAAGGCGGAATGATATATGGATGCAAACAAAACCGAATATCTCGAAGTTCAAGCCGGACGGGAAGTCCTGGCTGGGCCGGTAGACAATCTGATTGATTTTGACAAGTTCCACTCGGCTTTGGGTGCGGTGAATTTGTTGAATTGCCAGGGTTCTGTGGTTCGGGTTTCGGGTTTGACCGTCGAATCCAGCGGGCCAAAGCTGGGTCTGGGTGAACTGTGCGGCATCGACGTTCGTGACGGCCGGCGTGTATTGGCCGAAGTGGTGGGTTTCCATAATGATCGACTGATACTGCTTCCGTTGGAATACATTGAAGGTATATCGCCGGGCGATACGGTTTCGGCTCGCAGCACGCCTCGCTATATTAATCTTAGCGACAGAGTTCTCGGTCGGGTACTGAACGGCCTGGGCGAACCCATCGACGATAAAGGCGCTTTGTCGGGAACCGACAGGAAGGCGTTGGACGCAACCGGGCCCGAGCCTTTAAGCCGCGGGAGGATTACCAAGCCGCTGGCTTTGGGGATCAGGTCGATAGACGGCATGTTGACCTGCGGCAGAGGACAGCGAGTCGGTATTTTCTCCGGTAGCGGTGTAGGCAAGAGCGTACTGTTAGGCGATATCGCCAATTCGAGCGATGCGGATGTAAATATTGTCGCCTTGATAGGCGAACGCGGACGTGAGGTTGGGGAGTTTCTGGAAAGCAACCTTGGCCCGGAGGGTCTGGCTCGCAGTGTAGTTGTGGTTGCTACATCGAATTCGCCTCCGATCCAGAGAGTAAAGGCGGCATTCGTGGCCGTGACAATCGCCGAGTATTTCCGGGACAAGGGCAAGGATGTTCTGTTTATGATGGATTCGCTGACACGATTTGCCCAGGCTCAGCGGGAAATAGGTCTTGCTGCCGGGGAGCCCCCGGCGGCGAAGGGTTACTGTCCAAGCGTTTTTTCGCTGATGCCAAGACTCATTGAGCGGTTGGGATGTTCGGCAATGGGGAGCATCACAGGAATCCTGACGGTGCTCGTTGAAAACGACGACTTGAATGACCCGGTAGCAGACAGCGCCAGGAGCCTGCTCGACGGACACATAGTCTTGTCAAGGAAACTCGCCGAACGCGGGCATTATCCCGCCGTTGACGTTTTGGCGAGCATAAGCCGGTTAATGTCTGCGGTGATCAGCGACGAACACAGGGCCGCAGCACAGAAACTCAGGGAGATATACGCCACCTATGTCGATGCCGAGGATCTGATAAACATCGGAGCTCTCTCGCCGGGCAGCAACCGGCACATTGACGGAGCAATCGCATTAATTGACAGATTAAACAACTTTCTTATCCAGCCTGTTCGAGACAGGACCGATTTCGAAGAAACCGTCGGACAATTAACCGCTATTACCAGGGTGTGGGACGAATTGCTGAATGTTGATATTAGAAAGATGGAAAATTAGTCTCCCGTCAATCCGACCGGCCTTGTGGAATGTTGGGTGGGATGAATGAAACGATTTGCATGGCGATTACAGCGTGTTCTTGACATAAAGGCAAAGGAAGAGCAGATAAAGAGAGCCGAATTGTTAGGAATAACCGAAAGGCTGGCCCAGACGCGAGCCGGACTGGCAATGCAAAAACGATTGTTAATAAACATAATCGAGGGCCTGGCGGAAGAGCGTCCCGGGAAGCGATTGGCCAGGCAGGAGCTTTTCCTGAAAAGCTCGGCAACAAATGACGAACTGATCGAAAAGCTCGAAAGCAAAGTACGCCAACTTGAAACACAGCAGAAGGAAAAGATCGCAGAAGTCCTGAAAGTCAGGCGGTTCAAAGAAGGTTTAGAGAAACTGCGAGTTGAAGCAAAAGCGCAATTCATAAAGGAACAGGAAAAGCTCGAGCAAAAAGAGGCCGACGAGATGACCGCCATAGGTTTTGCTCGAAAGATAATTCAGCAAAGTAGAGCCGAAATCTCATCGGCTGAGATTTCGCGAAACGGTTAACCTCAAAATGAGGAGACAGGCTTGTGAGTAAGAAGCTGATAATAATAACGGCGGCGGCCGGACTGTTAAGCTTTGCCGGGATGTTCGGTCTTGCATGGTTCACCAATCCTGCTCCGGAGGCCGAGCAAACGACAGCAGTTCTCGGCCCGGACGATCTGAGACTGACGCAACCTCAAATTGGCGTAAGCGGCGACGGTGCTTCAGTCGACAGCAAGATGAAAAGAGCGATGATCGAAAAACAACTCAAAAGTCTCATTTCTGAAGTTCGAGAAAAAATAGAGGAGTACGACCTCAAATTGAAGGATCTTGAGTTGCGGGAGCAGAGACTGGCGACAGCCCAGGATACCGCAAAAAAGGATATCGAGGAGTTCACTAATCTGCGAATCAAGCTTGCTTCAACCGTCGCCGCCCTCAAGGACGAAAAGGACAAGCTGGAAAAGACCCGGGTTCAAATTGCAGCAAGCGAACAAACCAATCTGATGTCGTTAGCAGCCGCTTATGACAAGATGGATTCGACCAGCGCAGGCAATATATTGACGAATATAAGCAACGCCAAAAGCAGCAGTTCCGAGGATGCTGTGAAAATCCTGCACTATATGACCGAGAGAACCAAAGCCAAAGTATTGGCTTCAATAGCTGAAACGGCGCCTGAAACTTCGGCAT
>JAGHBX010000050.1 GCA_021160785.1 Planctomycetota bacterium
TGCAGACGCCGCCGACATCGATAGCGACCAGCCGGATGCGGCGGCAGCCGACGACCTCGACGATGATGCCCACCTTGACGGGGGCGAACCTGACGACGACGGGACGCAGGCGGATGCCGTTACGGATATGGAATCGGTCGTGGAGGCGATTCTGTTTGCAAGCGACGAACCGCTTACCGCCGCGCGGCTGGTGAGTGTTGTCGAGACCGGCTCGGTAAAACAGATTCGCCAAAGCGTGAAGAATCTGAATAAGAAATATGCCGGCGGCAACTGTGCTTTTCGGATTGAACAGATCGCCGGCGGCTATCAGATGATGACGCTGTCTCCCTATAATCACTGGCTCAAAAAACTCCTTCGCGCTCGCAAAGACGGCAAACTCACGCAGGCGGCTCTTGAGGCTCTGGCGATTATCGCATACAAGCAGCCCATCATCCGCGCCGACGTCGAGGCGATCCGCGGTGTCGCCAGCGGCGAGGCCATACGAAACCTGATGTACAAGGGGCTGGTCAAGATCGTCGGGCGGGCGGAGGTCTTAGGCAGGCCGATGCTGTACGGAACGACCAGAAAGTTCCTTGACGTCTTCGGGCTTAATTCGCTAAAAGACCTCCCCAAGGTGGAAGAACTGAAAAGACCCGAAGACTAAAAACCGGATATGAGGCTTGGCGGTGTAGCCGAGCATTTGATATGGGAAATGTCAGGTTGGATAGCAGGCTCTATGTTACGGAAGTCGTCGGCCATAAACACGAAAGGGGACTCGTAAAATGAACAAGGTGAAAAAGGTACTTGTGTTGGTGCTGGTTGCAGCAATTGTCTCGCTCGGTCTGAGCCTGACGGGTTGCAAAACAAAGACCGAACCTACGCCCGCGACACCCCCGGCCGGGGAAGTTGCACCCGCGGAACATCCGGCTGGGGAAGTTGCACCCGCGGAACATCCGGCTGGTGAGCATCCGACCAAGGAACAGTCGGAATAATGTTCGCCCTTTGACTGCGTATGCAGTTGGGGATGCAAAGGATTTCTATGAACTGGCGAAAAACAATACCAGTGGCGGTGATGGTCTGCATTGTGTTTGCCGGCTGCAATAAGTCGCCGGATGCCGAGCAAGGCTCGTCGGAGGCCGTACCCAATGTCGTGACAGCGGATGTACAGGCCGGTATTGAAAAACACATCGAAGAGCAGACCCGCCTGGGTGGAGGCTTTTTTAGCGTTCCTTTCGATGGGCGCCGGCTGCGACTTAAGCTGGTCCGTGTCCACGTCGAATACCTGGCGATCCTGGGTCCGCGTCGTCATTTTGCCTGTGTGGATCTGGCGAACACGGACGGAGATGTTTATGATGTTGATTTTTTCCTTGCCGGCGATCCGGGCGCGATGACGGTTACGGAGACCATGGTCCACAAGGTCAACGGTCAACCTCGTTATGTGTGGAAGCAGAAGGATGACAAGACGTGGGGCCGTATCCCTGTTGAGGATGCCTCGCCGCGGCTGCTTGGTGTCATCACGGGCAGCGACGAATTCGAGTTCCTGTACCGCGCGACATTGCCGGAGATTACAGAGGCTGGGCGTATGTGGATTCCCATGCCGACGACTGACAGGTTCCAGACGGTCAAAGTGAAGTCCATCGAAACTCCGGGCAAGCGTCAGATATTGAAGGATCACAAATATGGAAACAAGGTGCTTTTCCTGACGCCTGGTCCCCAGGACAGCGGGAAAACCGTTTCGATTCGCTTTGAGGTGCGGCGGCTTGAGAAGGGGGTTTATGAAGGGCAAGCGCCGAAGCCGGGGCAGTATCTCGAACCGGTGCGTCTTGTGCCTGCCGATGAGAAATTTCGCAGCATTGCCGAGAAGGTCGTTGAGGGCAAGAACGGCGACCTCGTGCGTGCTCGAGCGCTTTACGACCATGTTATAGACCGCATGCGGTACATGAAGTATGGCGACGGCTGGGGGAAAGGCGACGCCGTGTATGCGTGCGATGCACGCACCGGTAATTGTTCGGATTTTCATTCTTACTTTATCGCCCTGGCCAGGTCGGTCGGTATTCCTTCACGCTTCGCCATTGGTGCGGCAATCCCTTCGGAGAGGGATACAGGGGGGATAGACGGCTATCATTGCTGGGCGGAGTTCTACACCGACGGCAGGTGGTGGCCCGTTGACATCAGCGAGGGCGACAAGTGTTCCGGCCTGCCTGTCTATTACTCTACCTACTACTTCGGCCACAATCCGGCAAACCGCATCGAACTTAGCCGCGGGCGCGACCTTGTGCTCGAACCGGGCCCGGCTTCGGGCCCGATCAATTTCCTCGCCTACCCGGTGTTGGAGATCGGCGGGAAGCCGGCAAAGGCAAAAGTCGAGTTTTCCTTCAATCGAAGAACTTCCGGCAAGCAGTAAGCTCCAACAAATCTTCCCGTGCCCCCCGAACGTGGAGGATGCCTCTAATACCAACGGTCGCAAAAAATCCTGATTTTAAGGATATATGCAAAGAATTAGGTCGTCTCTTGAATTTCGATGTTCATTTTTGGCATCCGTTCGACTTTATAGCCCGGTTCGCCGAATGCGGTGAACTCGCCAAAGGGGCGATCCGGGAAAGAATCAAGATATTTTGACAGCAGCATTTTCATTTCAGAAGCGACCTTCGGGTATTTATCATATACATTGATATTTTCTTCGGGGTCATTTTGCAGGTCATACAACTGGTCAATCTCCCAATAATGCGGATTGACGATCGAGGCGTGATAACCCAGATGATTATTACGGGTCAGGTATGGCCTGCTTACAGGCGGGTGGCCCGTAAAATTGCTGAATTTTCCGCCGCGGTTGATCTTGTCCTGTATGGCTTTGGGGTATCGAATGGCTATATATTTCCAGTCCTTTGTTTTAACACATCGGGAAAAACCCAGTTCACCAAAGAGCGACTGTCGGACAGATTTGCCGGAACCTTCGATTACATGCTTAAGGCTCAGGCCATCGATATAATAGTCAGACGGTTTATTCGCGCCGCATACATCCATGATCGTCGGTGCAAAATCGATATTAGAAACGATTTCATCATAGCTTTGGTTGGGTTTGATTTTCCCCGGCCAATACATGATCATGGGTACTTTCATTCCGAATTCATGTAAAGTTGCTTTTCCATGTCTCCAACTGCCATGGTCGGATACAAAAATAACCAAAGTATCTTTTTCAATTCCAAGTTGTTTAATTTTATTAAGAATCGCCGCGATACCGTCATCAAGCCATAATGCAAAAGCTTTGTTCGGTTTTTTTCCGGCGGCGGCATTACGTTCAAAGACGCTTTTGCGGCTTGGCATAACATCGAAATTTTCTTTAACAAATCCTTCGCCGGTTATATGCGGATCAGCGTCGAGACCGGTATAAAACTTTCCATTTTTCTGTTCCCACGGCACAGGGCCATGATGCAGCGTTGTTGAAAAATAAAGAAAGAACGGGTTTTGTTTATTTTGTTCCATAAACGTAAAAGCTTTTTTGACGGTCCACTCAAGATTATGGACATTCAGATCATCGTTGAACAGCTCTCGAAGATTTGCCGGGTATACACCATCGACATAATCAAAACCATACGGCTTCATGGCGTCGCACCATTTCCGGTGGTTATATTGCATTTTCCTGTTTGTTTCGGGATCCCTGGGATCAGCATTTTGCCGATAGGATTCCAGGCCATTTTTGGACCAGTTTTCTCTGGCCAGCCAGTTGTGGTTGACTAAGTGAGATTTGCCGACAAATCCTGTCACATAGCCGTTTTGCTGAAGCACTTTGGCAACATTCCATTTGTTTTTTTCCAGTTCACAACTGTTCTCGACTTGTGTTGGAGTTTTCGGAGGGTGTAGTTGCATAAATTTCGGCCCCTGGCATCGCCCGGCATATCGACCTGTCAGGCATGAATATCGAGATGGCGAACAAACCGTGCTGGTCATATTTGCATTATTAAAAACAATGCCTTCCCGTCCCATACGATCAATCCCCGGAGTGTGGACATCTCCACCCATAAACCCGAGTGAGTCCCAGCTCTGATCGTCGGTTATGATAAATACAACATTCGGTTTTTGTTTTGAAGTGTCGGATTTGGGGCATGAAGTTTGCTGGCAGGAAGTGTTAGGAATTACCGACAACCCTATGGCGACACTTACGCTGTTTTTTAAGAATTCTCGCCGTTTCATTTTTCATTACTCGTTTCTTTGATTATCTGTTCAGTTGCAATAATGCATTCCATAATTACACTAAAGTTTAAATCAGTTCTAATACTGATTTCAGATTGTCAACATAAGCATTGCAAAGTGATTTTGTGCCGCTTTCCACGATATTGCCGTCAGCTATTCCAATGCAGGCGTAACCGGCCAGGATGACCGAGCAGACTCCTGCGCCGCTGTCCTCCATGCCGATTACCGAATGCCTTTGCTCAAATGGCATACCGAGACCGACTCTTGCCACTTCAGCATAAAGCCAGGGATGCGGTTTTGGCGAGAGCTCCCCGAGCGTACCGACATGTCCCTTTCTCAAGGGAAAACCGGCTGTTATTATTGCATCGTAAAAATCTTCAGGGTCGCCCATATCCAGGGTTTTGAACGCGGACAGGATTTCCGGCCAGGCCTTTTCGTAAAGGCCTGAAGTTACCAGTCCGATCTTTATCTCCCGGGCTTTTAGTTCCATGAGAAAGTCTTTAAGGCCTTCGGCAGGCGTGAAAGCATTCACGCGGCCCCTGTCTGACATTATCTCGTTCATCTCGTGATGTGTGTGCTGGAAGTAGTAATCTCTTGCTTCTTCAACCGTCTTGTCCGGACAGTATTTGCGGACACAGTACTCGAGATGTTCCGAAACGCTGTGGCCTGAAACGTAAGGGAGATCGGCGTCTTCCAGGGTGAACCCGGAATCGTCAAGAAGGCTTGTGGTAGTCTTTTCAATGATCCATATCCAGAAGCTTTCACTTTTGACACTTGTTCCGTCCAGGTCCATCAGGACCGCTTTGACCGGCTTTTCGATTCTTGTTTCATAAACCGGGTAGTAGGCGGGGTAGCCCATTGCAGACTTAACATAAGCGATCAAACGGTCGTCGAAAGCTATGAACTCCACCTTCGTATCCCGTGTCATATAAATCGCCTCGACACCGTTTTTACCAACTTTGTATAAACCGTCGCTGCAGTTTTCCAGCACGACCATTTCAGCAGGATCAAATATTTTATTTGCGTTCGAACCGACCATGAAAACCTTTTTACTTAATCACCAGTGTTAGCATTTACGTCACCACATTTTCCGCCGGAAGTTTTCTATACCAGAAAACGATCATCCCGCCCAGGCCAACAGCAAAGAACGCCATGGTCACCCAGAATGCAGTCATTGCCTGAACAACAAACAGCATCGGCGCCATAAACAGGCTGATCTGCCACATCAGCGTAAACGGCAAAGCGATCCAGTCATTTATATGTTCGCGTTTCATCGAGGCCCATTCGCTCTCTGTCAGCTTTTTCCTGCACTGTGCCCAAAATCCGAACGGACGTGTCTTACGGTAAAAGTTTTCGAGCACCTTGTCATCTGTCGGCTTTGTCAGGTACGTGCCGAGTATCGAACCTGTGAGACCTATAGCAGACACGAAAAGAAACAGCCGTTGACCTCCGAGATCGGGGAGGAAATACCTCTGCAGGATCGCTGCAAAACCGCCTGCGAAAGTACCGATCGCAAAACCCCACCCGTTAAACCTGGACCAATAGAGCCTTAGGATCTCAGGAACAAGCAGGCCGCCAAGGAGGCCCATGATTATCCACTCCCATATATCGTTAATGTTTTTGATCGAATACGCAAAAACGAAACCTATCGCTACAAGTACAAAAATAAAGATCCACGAAGTATAGATCAGTTCCTTCGTCTTTGCTTTGGGCCTGATAAATTTCTGGTAGATGTCCCTTGTAAAGAGGCCGGTAGTCATATTAATAGTCGAGTCGAAAGTAGACATCGATGCGGCGATAAGAGCGACAAGCATAAGACCCCTGAAACCCTGTGGAATACAGTAAAGCAGCACCCACGAAAGCACCTTTTCAGGGTTCGGCGTCCCCTCGTAACTCAGCATGTCCAGCTTGTTTTTCCAACCCATACCATCGGCGCCGGCCGGGCCGAGGGCACTTTTAAGCTCGGCGGCAAGGGCGGGATATTTTTTTTCGTCAGTTACCTTCGAGAGAATAGTGGACCAACTCGTCTTAGGCACCAGTTCTTTTACCTTTTGCTCCTGCTGATAAAGAGCCGCAAACTTCTGCCGCCAATCGTTCCCTAAATACGCTTTCAATCTAGCCATCAGATCGGCATCTTTCTTGGGATCAAATGAGTTGGCAACAATTTTTGCATTTATTCCGTCCCAGTCAAAACGCCGTTGGACATTGGCCAAAGATTCAAGAGCCGCAAAATCGATCTGCACCTCAGGTGCTTTTTCGGAAATGATATGGCGTTTGATAGCGATCTCGGAATTTCCGAGAACCTTCTGGTCCGGGAAATTCTTCTGAACAAGGAATATACCAAGAATCGCAAATCCCATCATCATAGGCCAGCGGAACATCATCAGCCACGTCCAGAGAAACGTAAGCGTACCGCATTCGCGGTCGTTACGAGCGCCAAAGTATTTCGGGTCCTGCCCGCACTGGCCCATTCCACCGAGAAAAGTCCTGAAAAAATAGATAAGCATCGCAATAGCAAGATACTCGAAACCCTTATACCCTTCCGGCATAGAGGTTTTCCAGTTCGGTATGCCGCTTGTCCATGAATCATTGCCGGTCACTTGCTCGGCAACCTGAGCAACCTGGGCGACACCGCCTGCTTCGGTTACCTTCTGGTATCCCAACACCGAAACCAAAATGACGGCGGCAAAGATGATCAAAGCCTGAAAAATATCCGTAAAGACAACGCCATAAAAACCTGAAACCATCGTATAAACAGTCGCTACACCCAAAAGCATAAGCGCACACATAAACGGTGAAAAAGGAAGAAAGGTCGAAAGAAATATCCCGACGGCGATTACGAGGTAACCGATCATGCCGACGCACCATACAATTGAGAACAGTGCCGCGATCAGTTGGGCGCACCTTCCGCCCGGACCGTCGCCAAACCTGAAGATCATCCATTCGGCACGCGTGATACAGCCGGACCGCCGGTGCCATTTACCCATCCAGACAAGGCAGAAGGCAAGTATCAGGACCGCTCCGCCGCGAAATGCGATATAAAGGCCACGCGGGCCAAGCAGAAAAATCATAGAGACAATGACAACTGTCCCGGCGATATCGAGATACGAAGCCATACCGGAAATGCCAAGAGCCCACCATGGAATACGGCGCCCGCCGATGAAATAGTCCTCGAGGCTTGCCGAAGCCTTGCTTTTGAGATAAATACCGAGACCGACAAGAATCAAAAAATAGACGGCAATCACACCGTAATCAAAAGTGTTCAGGAAATTCATTGTTTCGACTCCTTTACAATTAAGGCGGCTGTTACTCAAACCACTTAATAGTCTTGATTTTTTTGCTCGGCATGCTGAAACCGATCCAGCCGTCCGAATCCATCGCCATTTTCTCTTCGAAAATCTCTTCCAGCGTCACCTTTTCTACCATGGACCACTTCCCCGGATCTGCCTTTGGAAGTTCGAAATTCGATTTCGCCCTTTCGATCGGCGACTGCCTGGCATGACACCGCAAACCTGCATTAAGCCGCACACGACCTTTTACCGTTTCATCATAAGGGTTAAACAACCTCACTATCCACCCCTGTCCGTCTTCGCTGCGTTTAACTGCGCTGACGTTAAGCTGGTCCGGCTCCAACTCGAGGAAAGATTTCGAAAGAGGCTCATTGCCCTCAACCGCAGGGCCGACCTGTGCGGCAAGCAAAGAATAGTTAAAGCATTCCGACCACCGCCAAACATCGCCTTCCTTCCAATCGCCCGAATGAGGCATTATGCCGTAACGGAAAGTTTGCTTGCCAAGGCACTGCGAACCCTTGTCGGTTTTACTGTAATCGGTCATTTCCTGCGTAACACATATCCGCAAAGGAAAACACCTTAGAAGCGTCAGACTTACTGTATTGCTCTCCCCGTCATGGACATGGTAAGCCTTAAGCCCTTCGTTAAGCAAAGCGATTCCGGCTTTGCCGTCGCTCAGGTCGACAAACGAGTTCATAGGATGTTCAATATGGGGCACTTCCTGGTAAAGCGAATAATCAGGCTTTGCGACCGACCTGGCGACAACATCGAACTGCCCCTGCGCCATGATCGTGTCTGTGTTGACACCGGTCGGAAACGACACCGTTAGATAATGATCTTCGACACAGTTATCGACTTCTGTTTCAACATCAACCCATCTCCGGCCGGATCGCAGTGTAACTTTACTGACAATCTTATAAGGCTTAAGGTGGCTGCTTCTGGACTTATCGTCCATCGTCCTCGACTCCGGCAGCGACCAGTCAAGCGTGATCTGCATAGTCGTTTCAAGTTTGCCGTCACGAACGACAGCAACCTTTGCCCGTTCATTGAGAGTTGTATAAACCTCGTCGTTTTCGACGGTTACGTGCTCCCACGGATTACCGATCTCGCTTGTATCGCGGAAATAACCCATCCGGTCATAGACCTTGCCGCTGAGCTTATCGCGTACTTTCAAGGCGCCGTTACTGTTGACCGTAACCGAGATAAATTCGTTTTCCATCGTCTGCGGACCGCTCATCTGCGAATCGGGCTGGACAAACTTCTTTTTGTCGTAAGGCTTAACAAAAAATGTCCGGTATCCCATCGACGGAACATCTGTAAACTCGGCAAGTACATCGTAGTCGACAACTGTAAAGACATTCGCAACGTCGTTTTTAGCCTGAACTATCACCCCCTGGTTTTCATCGACATTGCAAACCTGAACCGCAACCTTGCGGCCGTTTTCATCGACAATATCAAAACCCTCGGCCTGGCGCTTGCGGGGAATACTTATCTTGCACCCCAGAATTTCCGTTCGTGCATAAGGCAGCGGGTTGTAAACCAAAATTGCCATCTCATCGCTGCCGTATGCCGAAAGATCGATAGACCTGGCGATCTCCATCATCGACTGTTCCGTAACGCAACTGCTTATCTCACGAGACTGCCTGTATCTGTAAACCATGTCGTCGCTGATAATATCACGGCTGCATCCGCCTATGGAATCATGACCGTGGTTCTGCAAAAGCCAGTGATACGCTTTGTCAATAAACGCCTGTGAATAATCACCGCCGAGCATCGCAGAAAACGCGGCAAGCGGTTCGGCATAAACTGTAATATCTCGTTCCGTTCGGAAGTTTTCCTGCTTGATATCCATCCTGGCGGAGATGATCCCCGCAAACAGAACGCTCGTGCTCCCCTCCGTGAAATAGTGCCGCATCTCACCGGTAACCGTTGACAGATCGTCGCTTACATTTTCACAGACTGCTTTCTGGAAATCGGCAAATGTACTGTGAAATACATCGGCCGTATCCTTCAATGCCTCTGCGCAGTCCTCTATCATATTTACTTCCCTGATATCGGGGCAGGAAGAATCATGTCCGCAGGACCAGAATCGGTGCACCGTGGACCAGTCGGCATCCTGCTCTTCGATAGCGTTCTGTGCACTTTCCGGTATGTTTTCCTTGAAGTATTCAAAACGCGGATGCGCATATTGCCCATCGAGGCCGCCGTTGGCCTTATCGATCATCCGGAAAGGAGCGTGGCCGTTTTCCCACTGAACATAACGATTGTCAACATCCTTTTCATTCCAGTAAGCAGGCCGCTGAATGACATACCAGACATTATACCTGGGCCGACAACCAAGCCGCGATGCTAATATCTTCGTACCGTCAGAACCCCGCCAGTAAACTTCGGACTGCGGAGCAACGATTGTATTAATGCCGCGATAGAACGCCGTAAAATCAATCCCGAAACCGCTGTATATCTGCGGCATCTGCGATATCTGACCCCACGAAAATGGCGAATATCCCGTCTTGCTGACCTTACCGAAACTTGCCGCTATCTTATGACCGAGCAGAAGATTCCGGATAAGCGACTCACCCGAAACACTGAACTCATCGGGCAGACAGTACCACGGACCGACAAGCAAACGACCTTCTGCAACATACTTTTCGATATCCTTTTTTCGCTCAGGCCTGATCTCCAGGTAGTCTTCCAAAGGAAGCGTCTGTGAATCAAGATGAAAAGATTTGAAACGAGGCTCGGTCTCAAATATATCCAGCAGCATATCCATCTTGTAAACCAGCATATGCCTTGTTCGCTGCATTGAAAAACGCCACTCACGATCCCAGTGAGTATTGGAAACAAAATGGCATTGAATACGTTTATCTTTTTTCATATTTTTCGTAACTTCCTCTTAGTTCAAATCGACAAAAACATACAACTTATGGCTAACGCCTTGATGGCATTTCTTCGGTGATTTCAATTTCTCCATTCAACATCTTCTTGCCCTGGCCGGTAAGCCACAG
The DNA here is from genome assembly GCA_021160785.1 of Planctomycetota bacterium. Lineage (GTDB taxonomy): Bacteria > Planctomycetota > Phycisphaerae > Sedimentisphaerales > Anaerohalosphaeraceae > B28-G16. Next base: position 10,466 of record JAGHBX010000050.1, read on the forward strand.
GTAATGATCCGAAGGCAGCCCTTCCATTGTCAAAAATTTTGACTTACCAACCGGCGGATTATCCGTACACTTAAAAATAGCCGTCGCCTCGTCAACCTCATCGAACATAGCCTGATAGATCATAGTGCTCCCAGCCTTACAGATCTCGACATACTGCTTCCACACAAATCGCCCTTTCAATCGTGGTATCTGATTAAACCTGGAAGGATCATTCATGAGATTTGCCCAGCTAAAGCCCGGCCACGCCACAGGCAGATAATCCTTGCCCTTTTCCTTACACCATTGAACGTCCGGCCTCCAATTATTTTTAGCAATATTGTCAATATCTCCCAGCTTTCTAAATCTTCCAATCATCCACGGGCTTACAATATCTGCCTTGTCGATGATCTCGTGAAGTTTCTTGTCAGCAAGACAATCCCTGTCCAGCGTCCGCCAATAAGTAGGAACTCCGAGCAAAACCGTGCAGCCACCGTACTTAGGGTCATTCTTAAAAAAGTCCACAAGCTTTTCGCACTCGTCCAGAGTATAAGGGCGGTTCTTAAAACCTACCCCCCACAACCCAACTACCGGCTTGCCTTTATGGTGCAGATAAGCCTTATCGTTGGGATCCTTTGTAATCTTAAAGTTATCGACAAGTATCTTCCAGTCATTGATAGTCCGTTCTATCTGGCCTGGCCTGTCCCACGAAAGGTCATACATAACAGCATAGGTCCTGCCGTGTATATTTGCCCCGGCCCTGCAATTTTCAAGAACCACATTTAAATGATAAAACTTGACGGCGCCATATACCTCACAGGAAAACCTCTGAAGAAATACGCCGTCAATTCCATAATCCTTCATCCACTTAAAATGCCGTACAACCGTCTTGCGATTAAGCGAGCTGAAGACCGAGGCCCTTTTACCGTCGGAATACTTAAATGCCGTAGCATATTTCTCATCATCATCCAATTCACTCATGTCCGGCCACA
>JAGHBX010000189.1 GCA_021160785.1 Planctomycetota bacterium
GCTGTCATCTTCGGCAATGACGGTTCCTCCGGCCAGGAGCTGAACCTTATAGTCGAGCCAATCATAATAAGAGTTATTGCCCAGCTTGACTATCACTTCCTTAGCTATAATCGCAAGCCCTACAAGTGACGGCGATATCATGTAATAATTATCAAATAGAAAAAGGGGTCTGACCCTTTTAATTTTCTCAGGGTCTTTTAACCGCACCGGTAGCGGCATAATCATTGAGCCATTCATCGGCCATCATTCTGAGATCGTCAACGTCAACCTTGCCATCGCCATTAATATCTGCTTTTGGCGGTTTTGGCGTCAGTTGACTACGTTTCAGCGTTATACTGTAGAGTTCGACATTATCTTCCTCTCTCAGTCGGAACGTCACTTCCGGATCCGATTTTGTCGTGTCAAACTCAAATTCTCCAAACGCATACTTATTAGCATAACCGTAAAGCTGCGTAGTCCACGAAGAGTCGGTCACCGGTGGTCCGCTTCGTTTGCCTAAACTGGCCGGTTCGAACTCATAGTATTCGTAACCGGAAGGACGCGGAATGCGGAATCCACGGGCACCGTGACGATCCCCTGAAATCAGCAAAACACCTTTGATATTGTTATCTTCAATGAAATTAAATATCCGTTCGCGGCCGGCTGGATCCTTCGTGCCCCAGGAATCCTTGCCGCCACTGACGTAATCGCTCCACATGGTACCACAGGAAAGAATAATAAACGGAGCGGTACATGCAAGCAGCTGTTCTTCCAACCAATCCATCTGCTCATCGCCGAGGAACTGATGGGTATCGCCCGATTGGTAACGGAAATAGCGATTGTCGACCATGATCACATCGCAGGGCCCGATGCGAGTTCGGAAATAGACACCTTTTGAAGCCCCATACGAAGGATTGTTCCATGAACTTCGAAAGACACTGCAGACATTCTGCCGGTCGATATCGGTGTATCCGCTTGGAATTCCCGCCTTGTCATTGTTGAAGTAATCGTGGTCATCCCAGGTCCCATACACCGGGATGCTGGCGGCAAAGTCTTTCCAAGTCGGCTGAAGATCCCGCACGAGCACGTCGGCGCGATGCATGGCGATATCATTATTTCGGTCCTGAACGGCAATGTCTCCGCCCAACAGCATTACAGCCGGATTTCGACTGGAAATTCTTTCCCACAGGTCCTGGCGCCCTAACCCCCAGCGGTGCGGACAGGTTCCGAAAGCGATGCGAGTAATTCCCGCCTGGCTCTCTTGCGGGGCCGTGGTGATGGTAGCGCCGATAGGAATGCTGATTGGCGTATCGTCAACTAAGACACTGTAGGGATAGCTCGTAGACGGGTCGAGTCCCGTAACCGGGACGATCGCTACATGATCGGTGGCTACGGTTGAATTGACAGGCCCGAAATCCACATCGCCGGCTGGCGTTGTCACACGTACCTTAACAGCGGCCGGTCGGAAGGTACGCACCCAGACTTTCACGCCGGTCGATGTCAGGTCGCCCAGCATCGGACCGCCCAAGTGAACAATGCCATTATTATCGCACAAAGTCTGCATCACACTGTCGGCTGCGACATCTACAAACGTCTTGCTCTTACTTGCATCAAGGACGTTATATGCATTTGTATAAAGGTCTTTGACGAGAGTAGGAACCTGAGTCGTATCTTCATCTTCCAAAGTCCCGCCGTAACCATAGTTCAATAATTGCAGACACGATGTGAGATCGCCCCCTTTGTGTTTAATGTCGGCAAAAGCCATCCGGGAAAAAATGTTCGTAACGCTAAGGGCCGAAACGCCGGCCATCCCCTTGAGAAATTGTCGTCTGCTAATACTCATCATCATTCCTTTATCTATTATACCAAATGGGTTCGTTTGGTTATTTTCGGAGAATTAAAGGGGTCTGACCCTTTTAATTTCCCTTGGCGTCAGTTGGCTGCGTTTTAGTTTCAATTCGTGGATAACTTTCGACTCGTCCTGGATCAGGCGGAATGTTACTTCCGGGTCGGGCAATGTTGCGTCAATACTGAACTCACCAAAGGCATACTTACCGGAGATACCGTAGAACTGGGTCTTCCATTTGTCGCTCTTTGCCGGAGGTCCGGTTCTTCCGCCTAGACTGCCGGCTTCAAATTCGTAAAACTCAAAACCACCCGGCCTTGGGATGCGAAAACCGCGTGCTCCATGACGGTCGCCTGAGATCAGCAGTACACCGGCGATCTTGTTCTTTTCGATAAATTTAAATATTCTCTCTCGGCCATCCGGGTCCCATTTGCCCCATGAATCCTTTCCGCCGGAAACATAATCGCTCCACATCGTACCGCACGAAAGGATGATGAACGGCCCCTTGCAGTCAAGGAGTTGCTTTTCAAGCCAGTCCATCTGCTCATCGCCCAGGAACGAACCTTTTACGCCTTCGCGGAAATACCGATTGTCTACCATGATAGCATCACACGGCCCGATGCGAGTACGGAAGAATACTCCTCTGCGATCATCGGCAAACCCGGAAGATGGATTGTTCCAGGCGCTGCTGAACACATCGCAAACGTTTTGCTTGTCCTTTAGGGTATATCCTTTCGGGATGCCCCACTTATCATTAGCGAAATAATCGTGGTCGTCCCAGGTTGCATAAGTTGGTATGTTTGAGCTGAAATTCTTCCATGCCGGAAAGAAGTCACGCAGCAGGTAGTCAGCGCGATGCAGCCCGCAATGGTTTTTCCTATCC
>JAGHBX010000037.1 GCA_021160785.1 Planctomycetota bacterium
ACGGCAAGGGTGTTAGTCGTGAGGCTGAATCTGAAGGAAGTCGCAGGCAAAGCGCTGGCTCGACGAACAGAAACCGCATATGAGGCGGTCATGTCGGATGAGAAGGCCATTATCTTCAAAGTCCAATAGCTGTACGGAAGGCATGGTCGTAGATGCGGCGGGCATAAGCGTCAAGTATCAGTAACTACTTCAACAACAACCAGCGACTCAGCAAACCTCCTGATGGAGCAAGTGGTCGAACAATCGAACATGCAGCGAGCATGGAGCCGAGTTAAATCTAACAAAGGATGTGCGGGCGTTGACGGTCTGGACATAGGTCAAACGGCAGTCTATCTCAAGGATAGATAGCCACAGATCAAACAGCAATTGCTTGAGGGACGCTACAAACCCGAGCCGGTGCTCCGGGGCGAGATTGCCAAGCCGAAAGGCGGAACCCGTAAACTGGGGATACCTACGGTAACCGATCGCTTAATTCAACAGGCGATGCAGCAGGTGCTGGGTCCTCTATTTGATCCGGGCTTCTCCGAATCAAGCTTCGGATTTCGTCCCGGACGGTCAGCACACATGGCCGTTGGCCAGTGTCAAAGGTATTGTGATCAGGGCTATCGCTGGGTAGTTGACATGGACCTTGAGAAATTCTTTGACCGGGTAAATCATGACATATTGATGTCAAAGATAGCCCGACAAATCAAAGATAATCGGCTTTTGGGCGTCTTTGAAGAACTTGACAGTTGGGTTCGCCGTCGCCTGCGAGGTATAAGGTGGCGACAATGGAAACGTCCTTCGACTCGTTTCAAGAAGTTGTTAAAGCGAGGTTTACCGCAAGAACAAGCGGCCAGATCGGCGTATAATGGTCGAGGGCCGTGGTGGAATTCGGGTACCGGTCATATGAATCTTGCGTTCCCGAAATCCTACTTTGAAAGATTGAATTTGGTGTCGCTTGCCCGGACGGTGAGTGGGTCTGACTGGCTAAAGTGAACCGCCGTGGTACGGAACCGTATGCCCGGTGGTGTGAGAGGCTGGGGCTGTAAAGCCCCCGCCTACTCGATCTATCATCAAGCCCGTCTCCGCCCCCGGCGCAGGCGAAAAAACAGCGAGCTTTTTTTGTTGAGCATCCTGCCCGCCAGGCTATAATCATATCGAAAATCACGTTCAATTGTTAAGGAAGAGGCAAAATGGAACAGCAAAGAAAAAACCGGGTAATCGTATTTCTAAAATCGGCAACCATCGTCTTTGTATTGGCGGCGGTTCTGGCCGGCGGTTGTTCAGGCCCCAAAGGCGTAACGCGGCAGGACAGAAGGATTGACGCCCGCGACATGCGAAATAAAACCCTCCAGGAGCTTTATGAAAAGAAGCCCGAAACCAGGGAAAAAGTCAAAAAAGCCGCCGGCTACGGCGTGTTCAGCGACTGGGGCGTAAACGTCATCCTCGTAAGTGCTGCCAACGGTTGGGGCATTGTCACCGACAACAAAACAGGCAAGGAAACGTTCATGAAGATGGGGCAGGTCGGGGTCGGACTGGGTCTCGGAATCAAAGACTTCAGGGCCGTATTCATTTTCAGGAGCGAAAAGGCGCTGCGCAAGTTCGTCGATTCGGGCTGGGAATTCGGCGCCCACGCCGATGCCGCCGCCGTATCGGGTGAAAAAGGCGGACAGGCATCCGGAGCAGCAACATTCCAGGATATCGAAATCTACCAGTTCACAAAAAGCGGCATAGCATTGCAGGCGACAATCGCAGGCACAAAATACTGGCCCGATAATGACCTTAACGAGTAATGCCAATCCTCAATAATATTGCGACTGGGTGTCAGTCCCGATCTATCGAGAAGCGCAGCGAGGTGGATGGTTTGATGCTGGCGGTCGGGATCGCACCGCAGACCACACCAAAAAAAATCGCCGTGAGATTTGGCATCTCACGGCGTTTATGATCTTAATATGGCAACGGCTACTTCGGGGAAGGTCGTATTGCCGGAGGTCTGGAGACCTTATCAATCCGTTCCTTTTCCCCGGGCGCCCATTCAAGCTTCGCTTCGGACCTGTACTTCTGACGCAGTTTCGTCGACCAGAAAGCATTCTTCTTCTGCTCGCCAAGATTCTTCAGAATGTCTGCTTTGACGTCGTCGAAACTCTTTGCGGGTATCTTCTCCGAAAGCTTGATAATGTGATAACCATATTGCGTCTCCACGACATCGCTGATCTGGCCCACCTCTAATGAAAATGCCGCTTGTTCGAACGGCGGCACCATTTGTCCGCGAGGGAAAGTGTACTCGCCGCCTGTTTTCTTGGACCCGGGATCGTCCGTATACTGTTTGGCAAGTTCTGCAAAATCCTCGCCGGCCCGTGCCCGCTTGAGCAGATCCTCGATCTTCTTTGTGGCTTCGGCCTTGGCTGTCTCATCCTTCATGTCCGCCTTGATCAGGATATGACTTGCCCGAACGGATTCACCAAACCGCTTTTGATTGGCGTCATAGTAAGTCTTCGCTTCGGCATCTGTTGCCTCGAAAGGTTCACCCGCCGCTTTCATCTCCAGCTCCAGCAGCTTCACAAGCCCGACACGCCTCTTAAACTGCCCTCTTAACACTTCCAGAGTAAGGCCCATCGTGCTTAGCTGCTCTTTGAACTGCTCCATGGTCATTTTGTTATTTGTCAGAATATTCTGCAGCACGTCCTCGACTTCCTTGTCGGTGACCTCGATCTTTCGCTCTTTCACTTTCTGGTCTATCAGTTTTTCAATAATCAACCCCTCAACAATTCCCTGCCTCATCCTTTCGCGCATGTTCTTCAAAGTGTCAGGGGGAAGATTGGCCGGCATCCGCGACCTCGCGCCGCTCATCTGCATCTTCATCGTGTTGTCAACCCTCGATTCCACCTCTCCCGACTTGACAGGTATACCGTTGATGGTCAACACCACCTTGTTTTCGTCTGGTTTCTCAGCGGGTTTTGCCGGTTCAATCTTTGCAAGTGTCTCAACAGGCTTCTTAACAGGCTCAACCTTAACCGGAACGGGCTCAACCTTAGCCGGCTTGGCAACTTCAGCAGCCTCCTTTTCCAGAGGCTGCTCCACTTTCTCCTTGGATCCATCGCTCTTGCCCATGCCAAAAACGTCCGCAGCGCACACCACTAACAGGATGCCGATAATTATCAACAACGATCTCATTTTGGGTCCTCTCATAAATTAAATCTGCCATTTTCAAAATTTTAGCCAAAACACAAACCTTGTATTATCGTCATGGGCTGGCGACATGTCAAGAAAACTTAAACTTTCACCCTGTATTTTCGCTTATCGGTCGAATTCATTCCTGCAAAACCCCTCTCATTGCTCAAAAAAGCACATTTTATTGGAACAGACCTGTCCGATATTATCTTGCCGAGATTCAGCTTTGACATCCCTGCTGTCGTCATGGTATATAATGATGCAGAAAATGAAAACTGACAACCACACCATTACTATCGTCCCGCGATACTGCGAAACGGACCAGGCCGGCGTCGTCCACCACACCGTTTACCCCGTCTGGTTCGAGATGGGAAGGACCGAACTGCTCCGCGCCAACGGATACGCTTACCGCGATCTCGAAAAAAGCGGTGTCTATTTCGTCGTTGTCAAACTGTCGGCCGGATATCGCCGCCCCGCATTCTACGATGAGCAACTCAGCCTCACGACAACATGCACCGCCATATCTTCGGCGAGAGTCGAACACACATACCAGCTCAAACGCACCGAATCAGGACTCCTCCTCGCAGAAGGAAACACCACACTCGCCTGTGTCAATGCCAAGGGCAAAATACAGCGAATGCCCGAGTTTATGTACCCCGCCGACTCATAAAAAAATAACGACCTTGCCCCCATAATAAGGCTGGCGACCTATAATAAAGACGCTTATGACGCCATACGAGCTTTACAGAAAAAAAGCTCTCCGCAGCTTAACAAATCATTAATATTTCATTGACATACATGCCGTGTTCGGTTATAATATATTGATAATCGACACCAAAGAACAGGGCTTGAGAAACGAGCATACGGGGGAAAAATGAATCATATGAGGAACATTTCCGGGACAGTTGCCGAAGTCCACCGAGGCCGGGGTCCGCCGAAACTCCAAAAAGATCCGAATTTTTTCACGCCTCTGTTTGCCGCCATCCCTTGCATTTCTTATATTTTACTTGTAAACGAAAGTTGCCTTTATCCATGAATTGCACCACTTTACGGGGAAAGGATTTTTATGCCGCCGAGGCTTAAACACAACACACTGAGCAATTTCTACCGCCCGTGCTACAGTGCTCACGAACGCGGTCCGCCGC
>JAGHBX010000641.1 GCA_021160785.1 Planctomycetota bacterium
GTATATTGTATATTGTATATTGTATATTGGTGATTAGAGATTGGGTTCGTTTTGCGCATTTTGGTCCTTGGCCGGGCTGGAGTAGGGGTAAATTGGGTTCGTTTCGCATAAATTTGGGGTGGGGGGACAGTTGGCGTGCGGGAATTGGGTTCGTTTTGCGCATTTGGGCACAGGGCGTAAGTTCGAGATTCCAGGCTTGAAACTTGATGTGGTGGTTTTGTGGTCACTGGTTTGTAACTCCCCCTGTTTTTGGTGTTGCTTTGTCCTTAATTGTGCGACGTATTATACCAGAAAGTTTGGTGGATGTCAAATATTTAATAAAATTCACCACGAAGGCGCGAAGGGTACGAAGGGGAGAATTCGGAATCCAGAAGTCAGGAGTCAGAATGTTGGCGGCAGGCCTGTCCCGGCGCGCCGGGATAAACTCCTGGGTTTTATTTGATGGGGGTGGAAATTTAATTGACTATTTACGAATGACTATCCATTCGGCTTCGCTCAGGACAGGTTTTCTATTGCGGAAGGCGCGGGACGGCGGTTGATTGGGAAGTGAAAGTTGCGGATTTTGTTGTTTTGTTGGGGAAAGATGCGTTCCTGACACCTTAAATTTCTCGTGTGGATTAGAAGTTGAAAACGAGGTTTGTTCCGACGGCGTGGATGTCGTCTCGGCCTGGGCTTGTTCTGGCGGATTGCCAGACGTAGTAGATGGCGGTTTTGACGTTTTTGAGGAGGTTGAAAGCGACTCCGCCATAGACTCGGTTTGCTGAATATCCCTCGCCGTTTAAGTTGATGAATATCTCGTCGGCTATGTAGGGTTTTAGTTTCAGGGCGGTCCATTCGAAGGGCAGCTTGAAAGTGAATAGATTTCTGTATCGCCAGAAATCGTCGGTTAGTTCATTGTCGCGGAATTCGAGTCTGTTTCTTGTGCTGAAGTCTATACTCCCGAGCATTTTCCTGAAAGTGACGTTGAGGTGGGGGCGGTTTTCGTGTCGCCGTATATTCGTGTCATCTTCTGTGTATACCTTTCTGAAGTTGAACCCGAGGTCGATATCTTTTGCGAGGCCTTTGTATATCAGGGCGATGTCGGAGTGGTGATAGTAGAGGTGTCCGCCGTCGTCGAGTCGAAACTCCTCTTCGAATACGGTTTTCCAATCTTTATTAATATCGATAACAACATTGGCGGTGGACCAGTATTGAAAGCCGCTTTTGTCATCGGCATAGGCCGGCGGAGTGCATAAAGCTGTAAAGACGCCGGCGAATACACAACAGATTGCGAGTTTTTTCAGACCGGCCATATGCTGCCCCTGAATCCTGCCCGCCAGCCTTTGACGGTTTCGTTTAGATTATTTGTCGTCCACATATAGAAGGCGTTTAACCTGCTTTCGGGGTATTGTCCGGTAAAGCCGGGGGTGATCGAGTCCGATATGTTCGCTTGTGCTGGGGGGATTTTAGATTGACTATTTACGATTTACTGTTTACTATTTTGGCCCAGCGGGCGAGGGCGCAGTAAATGGTTAATGTCGGATGAAGGGAACAGGGCAATGAAAAGGTTTCCAGTTGTAGCAATAATACACCGGGTAAAGCAAAAAACCTTTTACTTGAAAAGGATGGATTATGAGGAATTGAGATTGTCTCAATGAATAGTAAAGAACGGTTGATGGCGACATTACGAGGTGAGCCGGTGGATCGGCTTGCTGTGAATCTTTATGAGATCGGCGGACTTGTAATGGATCCGCAAGATCCCGACAGGTTCAATGTTTATAACGATCCGTCGTGGAAGCCGCTGCTCGATCTGGCTGGGAACCACACCGATCTGATCAGATTGCGAAGCCCCGTCCGAAAAGAGTCGCACCTGGCGTGGGACGATACTGCGGATGGCAAGATCGCACGGGATGAGTTTTTTGAGATCGACGCCTTTGAGGAAGATGACTGCCGAATAACGCGCATCACGCTGACTGTTGGCGGCAGGACAATGACTTCGATTACCCGCCGCGAACCGAATGTCGATACGATTTGGACAACCGAGCATCTACTCAAGTCGAAAGAGGACTTGCTTGCGTATTTACAACTGCCTGACGAAGTCTTTGCCGAAACGATAGATATCGTTCCTTTGCTCGAAGAGGAAAAGAGGCTTGGTGATCGCGGCATTGTCATGGTCGATACGGAAGATCCGATTTGTGCGGCGGCAACTCTGTTTGGCATGGAAGATTATACGGTCCTGGCCTTGACCGAGCAGGAATTGTTTCATCGGCTATTGGAAAAACTATCCCGGCAGATTTGGTGTCGTACCGAGAAGGTTGCGGCGGAATTGCCCGGCAGGCTTTGGCGCATCTATGGTCCTGAATTTGCGACCGAGCCGTACCTTCCTCCGAAACACTGGTGCAAAAGACTTGTGAGTTTTCCCTGAATTCATAGTAATTTGAAAGAGAGCACTTCCCTTTTGGACATCTCCCGTCAAAGATTTTTTGGCGGTTTCGCTTAGATTATTTGTCGTCTATATACAGAAGGCGTTTAATACCAAATGGTATTTTTCCTCACGCGTTGCTGAGTTTATACGGTATTGTAAAAAAAGGTTTTACCCGCGTATTACGGCATGCAATTTTTTTACAATCCGTATAACCTGTAGTTATGTGTGTAAACTCCACTTTGCCCTTAAGTACAGTCGGAATTTATCGATAATCCTTTATATGACGGTTGCAAAAGAGAGTTTTGCATGTTATATTCGTGCGCGTTTTGAAATATTTACAGTTTTAAATTTTTAGAGGAGTGTTTATGGAAGAAATTAAGGTGATGCTTAAGGAGAAGGATATACCGAAACAATGGTACAATCTTGCTGCGGACTTGCCTAATCCGCCACTTCCGCCGTTGGGTCCTGACGGCAACCCTATTGGACCTGAGATGTTGGCGCCGGTTTTTCCGATGAATTTAATCGAGCAGGAGGTCAGCACCGATCGCTGGATCGATATTCCGGAAGAAATACTTGATATTCTTTACCGCTGGCGGCCTGCCCCGTTGAGGCGTGCGGTCTATCTCGAGAGATACCTGGATACGCCTGCGAAGATTTATTACAAGGACGAAAGTGTCAGTCCCCCCGGTTCTCACAAGCCAAATACCGCGGTGCCACAGGCATGGTATAACAAGCAATTCGGTATTGAGAGGCTGACGACTGAGACAGGTGCGGGGCAGTGGGGTTCTGCGTTGGCGTTTGCATGCAGCCTTATAGGCCTGGAATGCAAGATATTCATGGTTCGCATCAGCTTCGATCAGAAGCCTTTTAGGAAAATCATGATGGAGGTGTGGGGCGGCAATTGTGTCCCGAGCCCGAGTCCCGAAACCAATGCCGGTCGCAAAATCCTCGAGGAAATACCCGATACGCCCGGCAGTCTCGGCATTGCGATTTCCGAAGCGATCGAGCAGGCGGTCACCGATCCTACCGGAAAAACGCGTTATTCGTTGGGCAGTGTTTTGAACCATGTGATGCTGCACCAGACAATTATCGGCCAGGAAGCGAAAGCCCAGTTGAAGTTGTTGGGAGAGAAGGATCCTGATGTTGTGATCGGTTGTGCCGGCGGCGGCAGCAACTTTGCGGGTCTTGCTTTTCCGTTCACACAGGATAAGATCAACGGCGCCGATATCGAGATTATTCCGGTGGAGCCCACCGCCTGTCCGACAATGACCCGCGGTCCGTTCGCGTATGATTTCGGTGATACGGCATGCACCACACCTCTTATGGCGATGTATACATTAGGTCATGCGTTTATTCCTCCGCCGATTCACGCAGGAGGGCTGAGGTACCACGGGATGGCGCCACTGGTGTGCCAGTGTATTGTGGAAGGGCTGCATTCGCCTCGTTCAATCGATCAGGTTGAATGTTACGAGGCCGCTCTTACCTGGGCCCGTACGGAGGGCTTCATCTGTGCACCCGAGACGAGTCATGCAATCGCAGGCGCAATACAGGAAGCGAAGAAGGCGAAAGAAGAGGGTAAGGAAAAGGTTATACTCTTTAGTTACAGCGGTCATGGCCTGATGGATTTGACGGGTTACGATGCATTCCTGTCGGGTAAGCTCACGAAGTACTCCCTGCCCGACGAAGAACTGGAAAAGACCGAGGTGTGCCTCAAGGATTTCCCTCCGGCGGAGATGAAGAAATCGGGTAAGTGGTAGTTTGATTTGCTCCGACAATTTTATGTGTGTTTGTGTAGGGGGTTAACAAGGGACTATGGAAAGGAATCAGATGAAGAAATTGGTTTTGACAATGGTGTTGGTTTTGTTGTGCACATCGGGCATCGTGTCGGCTCAGGATGGCGAATTGCACGGAACTATTGACGCAACTTATGTAAGCAGATATATCTGGCGCGGGTATGATGCTTATGCGAATAATCACAGTGCGATTCAGCCGAGCGTGGATCTGGATTTTTTCGGGACGGGTTTCGGTTTGAATGTGTGGATGTCCCGAGCGAACGGATCGGGTTTTGAGAACAGCGAGTGGCTGATATATACGCCGTACTACAAGGGCGCACTGTTCGTCGATGAGGTTTATGCGACCTACTTCAAGATTGGTTACTCATATTTCAGCTATCCGGATGAACCCAAAAGGGGAAGTGGTCCAACCGGTGCTGCCGGCGCTGCTCAGGAAGTATTCGGTGCATTCCAGTGGCCGAACCTGCTGCCCGGCGGAATTGTTCCCAGCTATGCGATGTTTGCGTACTGGCCTTCCGAGAGCAAGGCGGCCAACCACAATAACGGTGGATGGGCGCATGTGTTCGGCCTGAGCAAGGACATAATCCTTCCGGCGATCCTGGATAGTATGCCCGAGCAGGTGATACATCTTGGTGTTCACGCGGTTTATAACGATAGCGTCGGCCCTGCAGGCAGTAACGCCGATCACGACTGGTCACATGCGACATTCAGTATTTCAACGGATTTCGATCTCGGCAACGGGTTAAAACTTGTGCCTGGATTCAATTATCAATCATCGTGGGACGATTCGATCAACACCTCGGATGAATACTGGACGAGCCTGAGTCTTTCGTACTCGTTCTGATTTATCGATACGATTTTAGACGTTGGAACAATCAGGGCCGAGGCATTGAGTTTCGGCCCTGATTTCTTGCGCCACCAGTCAATGAGTGGATGGAGATTTTATTTCAACGATGGATGTCGATTGTTTCGATGGGGGTGAGGTAGTTTACGTCGATGTCTGCTGGAATCTTGTGCGGTTTTGAAATTGGGATAATACAACCCAGGGGTTTTTATCTCAGGATTTTGCCTTTTGTTGGGTCTGCTTTTACGTCGAGGACGTGGATGTTTGAGATTGTGGTGAACTTTTTGTAATCGTAGACCTGCCATACTACTTTTTTGTCGGGTGTTACTTCGAATATCTGGGGTTGCTGGCCGACGTGGCCGTGGCCTCCCCAGTTGCAGACGACGGTGTTTCCGTTTAGCAGTTTTCTTGCCTGTCGCATTTGGGCATGTGGTTTTTTCTGGCGGGTCTTGAGTTTGACGGTCTTTAGGATTTTTCCGCTGCGGTCTATTTCAAGGATTTCGCACGGGCCGGAGAGGGCTACCATGACGACACCGTTCGGCAAGGGCTGACAGGAGTGGACCTCGTTGGGTTTCTGTTCATGATTTAGTTCTCCAGTTCTTTCTTGATTTTGCCCAGGAGGTTGATTGCTTCTATTGGGGTGAGGTTGTTTACGTCTATGTCGGTTAGTTTGTCAAGGATGGATTTGTGTTTTTGTATGAAGAGCAGGTCGGTGTCGGGCTGTCTGGTCTTGTGGGGGGTGAGTTTTTCGGTGCGGGCCTCTTTTGCGA
>JAGHBX010000282.1 GCA_021160785.1 Planctomycetota bacterium
ATGTACATCTTTCGCAGCTCGCAAGTCGCCTCGTCCACAGGGTACAGAGCGCAAGTAGCGATGATTCGGCCGTCGGCATCTTCGAGGACGCAGAATCCGCCGCCGCGGCTGAAATAGGTTTGTTCAATGTCCCTCAGGTCCGCGTCGATACCGTCGGGGTCGGGTTTAAGACCGTATTCGGCGAGCACGGCGAAGACCAGATCGCGAATCTGCTCGCGGTCGGCATTGGTCGCCGGCCGCAGCCTCGGCCGTGAATCTTTTCTGCCTGCTTCTGTCTTCATTAAATCGTCCGCTCGAAGTCATATTCCGGAAACAATACAATAAAAGCATTGTTCGGGTCAAAAGGCAAGCTTGAAAATTGAAGGTTGTGGCGGTATCCTCATCGGCGGATGGGTTCTGCAGGTGGAACCCAGGAGACACTTAGCTGATAGCCGGGAGAGACAGGAATGAGAGATTATCTGACATTTGCAGTGATGTTGTCGGTCGTTCTTGGCGGTTGCAGTCAACGGCGACCGTCTGGTGAGGCCGTAATGGAACCGGAGAGTCCTCTTCGGAATCTTTGTGATGCGGGGCGATACCACGAGGCAATGCGTGCGATACCCGACGTGATGGATGCGTGGGCGAGGTACACGGCGGCTACCGGGCGAACCGCTGAAGGCGCAGCGGGATATGTATACACAACAACAATATTTACCATTGCGCAAAGAGGCGACGCCGATTGGGGTAAGATACTTGACGATCCGGAGATTCCTTACATCTACAAGACGGACATGATTTTTGAAATTGTCGAAGCACGTCTGGGCAAAGGCGCCGTCTACCTGGGTAACAGAACTAACATCATCATACCCAGGTTCGGGCGAATCGATCTGGATAAGGAGATGATCCGGCTGGCCGAATGAGATATCGAGTACTGTCCGGACTAATACCCGTAGCGGTCCGTTCAATTCTTTCGCTCTTGCATTTGCCGACGGGTGCGGTAGAATCGGTGGAGAATTGCAAATGGTTTTGGTAAAGGAGAAAAGACTATGCTGAAATTGGGTATGCACGTGGATAACTGGCGGCATTTCGACGTTTCTTATGAGGTTCCGTGTCAGTTTGCCGCCGACAATGGTATGGAGTATGTGGAGTTCGGCACGATCGACGGCGATTATTTCGTCCAGGCGCTGGGGTACAATCCGCACATTCCGCTCCATTCGGACCCGCTGGAGTTGAAGGCGTATCTGGACTCGTTGGGGCTGAAGGTCTCGCAGCTTGATGCCGCCTATCCGATGTCGACGCCGCAGGGCCAGTCGCGCGGCATCGGCTATACCACCCGGTCGATCCAGTTCGCAAAGGCCCTGGATTGTCCGTGCGTAGACACTACCGACGGCAGCAAGAAACCTGCCGGCTACACCGACGACGAGGTGATGGGATTGATCAAACAGTACTACCGCGTCGTGTTAGACTGGGCCGAGAGATATGACATTATCATCAATATCGAGCCGCACGGACCCTACACGACAGACCCGGATACGATGGAACAAATCTTAGGCTTTTTCGATTCGCCGTATCTGCGGATAAACTTTGACACGGGCAATACGTTTATTGCAGGCCAGGACCCGGTCGCATTTGTCAAACGCTTCCGTGATAAAATCTCGCATTGCCACATTAAAGATGTCAGCGAAGAACTCGCAAAGGCCGTCCGCGGCGGTGAGACGGGAATCGCATGTTCGGTCGCCGCCATCGGCGAGGGCGTAAACGCCGAGAATATCGCCGGCTGCATCGAGCTACTAAAGGATGCCGACTGGGACGGCGTGCTGTCAATAGAATGCGAAGCGGCGCCCGGCACTGTCGAGCAGAGCCTCGAATGGCTGCGAAAGGAAATCGCCCGCTAAGGAGGGGATCGAACAAATACAAGGAAGTAAAATGGGACACAAACTCAGCCATCAGGACGCGGAATTATATAGAAGAGTAGACGAAGTTCTGCACTATATATGGGATCCTATTGGCATCTGCGATGAACCGCATGCACGGGATGAATATCACTCTTATGTGCAAAGAGTATTCTCAATGCTCAAATCTTCAAAGGATAGCAAGGCGATTTCAGATTACCTGGTTGAAATCGCACATGACCAAATGGGTCTTACTTCAAGTCGTAAGAGAGCCGAGAGAGCCGCAGAGATTCTGCTCAAATACAAACATAAGATTCTTGAAGCTTCGTAGGGTGGGGCTTGCCCCACCGTCGGGTGCTATTCCTTTATCCGATACAGCTTCGTCAACGTGCGTATGATCGCGCTTCCTCGCAGGGTTGCTGGTGTTGCCATGCACATTTCGTTGAGGGGGTTTCTGCTCAGGACCTCAAACTCCGGACCTGCCTTGACGACGAATGTGTCTCCATCTTCGCTTAGGAAGAACAGCTTGCCGTCATTTGCCCAGGGCGAAACTGTAAACGCCCTTGCGTCCTTGGCTAATTGTTGTTTGTCGTAGATCATTTTTCCCGTGCGGTGGTCATAGCAGGTTATTGTGCCGCGGTCATGGAGTACGTAGAAATAATCTCCATAGACAATCGGCGAGGGGTTATAAGGTCCGCCGAATTTGTGATACCATGCGATGTACTTGCCGGAAGTTGCGCCCTCTTTCAACGTAATATCCCCCGAAGCACCGGGGCGGATGGCGTATACTGGCCGGTTCTTCCTGTCGCCTACATACCCGCTGCACAGGTACAGCATATCGTCCTTTTCCACCGGCGTCGGGATGACGATGATCGACATCGGCTGCAATCGCCACAGCAGTTTGCCGCCAAGGTCATAAGATCGAATAGCACCCGTGCCACAGGTGACCAGTTCGGTCCGTTTGGAGTTTTGCCAGATATAGGGCGTTGCCCAGTTACTTCCTTCATCGCGATTGATTTTGAAAATCTCCTTGCCCATCTTCTTGTCCAGCGCCAGCAGATACGATTGCTCGTCGTTGTCGTTGACAATGAAAAGCCTGTCTCCGTAAAGCACCGGCGACGCGGCCGTTCCCCACTTATAACGAATCTTAACCGGATCGAGTCTCTTTTGCCAAAGCTCTCTGCCGGCCAGGTCAAAGCAAAACACACCGACATTGCCGAAATAGAAATACACGCGCTCGCCGTCGGTAACCGGAGTCTCCGAGGCATACGTATTCTTGATATGGATCGGCCGGCCGGGCTTGCCCGTGTGGACAGTTTTCTGCCAGAGAATCTTGCCGCTGTCAAAATCAATGCAATACACGATCCAGTGATGCGAACCGGCGGACACCTTCTCCCGATTGCCGCCGAAATAAAGCCCTTTCTTTGCATCCTCGACGGCGCCTTCACTTGCAACCGTTGTCAGAAAAACCTTATCGCCCCACACAACGGGCGACGACCAGCCCCTCCCCGGTATATCGACCTTCCACGCAACATTTTTCGTCGCGCTCCACGAGACCGGCAAAACCGCATCCTCGGCAACCCCGCACGACAAACCCCGAAAGCACGGCCAGTTGGCTTCGGCAAGCGTAACCGCACCCAATACACAACACAGAACCATCGCACAACATATTACTCGATACATAAGCTTGTCCTTTCAATAATAGGCCAACCGCGTTTGCGTGGAAAAACTATTTGCTTAGCCATATCTTAATCTTTCTTTGCCAACATCGCAACCACGGATACATTCGAGAGTATCTCCGAAAACGACTGCGATTTGCCGCGGGTTGTCTGTTTGCCGCATGGAATTACAGAAGGCCAGTTGCATTTTGCCGAACCGGTTGTAGAATGACAGTGCCTGACAAGCCGCTCGAATGCAGAGTCATTTTGTCAGGTGCTCTATGTACGTTTGCAGAAGTCCTGTGTGGTAATTGTTCAAAGGAGGACATATGACAGATTATGCACCGACTCGCCAGGAAGCATTTGCGCTGCTTGCCGAGTATAATCAGGCTGAGGGGCTGATTAATCATGCCCTTGCCGTTGAGGGGGTGATGCGGCATTATGCGCGGAAGTTTGGCGTCGATGAGGACAAGTGGGGTGTGATCGGGCTGATTCATGACCTGGATTATGAGCTGTTTCCGGAGAAGCACTGCCATAAGACCGCGGAGATTTTGAAAGAGCATAACTGGCCCGACGATTATATTCGCGCCGTCATGAGCCACGGCTGGGGGATATGCACCGAAGCCGAGCCGCAGGAAGAGATGGAGAAGGTGCTCTATGCAATCGATGAGTTGACCGGGCTCATCGCCGCCAATGCCCTTGTCAGGCCGTCGGGCAGTGTGATGGACATGAAGGCAAAGAGCGTGAAAAAGAAATTCAAGGACAAGGCCTTTGCCGCCAAAATCGACCGCAACGTCATCGCCAAAGGCGCAGAGATGTTGGGCGTCGAACTGTCGGAACTGATCACCGAAACCATAGAAGGCATGAAAACCGTCGCCGAGGCAATCGGCCTTGGGATGAAAGAATAAGAAAGGAATCAGTGTTTGCCCAGGAGCCATTGATGCACCGCCGCTGCCGCCAGCCAGACGAAAGAGCTTGCCGCCAGAACTGCGTAGATACTCATGCGTTTGTAGAAGCACAGCAATGCAACGCCGAAGAACAGTGTCGAGGGGATGATTCCCCAGAGTACGCCTTTTGAGTAATCCTGCATCAGTGTGTAATCGCCCGGATTGTCCGTCCATATCCACAACAGCACGATCAGCGTGGTGATGGGTGCGGTGGCGACCAGGCCCGCCAGAGTAGGCAGGCGTCTTGCAATCTGCGAACAACCCACAATGATGGCAATGGTCATACCCAGCTTGAGTGCAAAGTGTAAAGTCTCTTTAGTCAGCATGGTTACTCCACTTGAATCGGATTCGGGCTGCTCAACATGGCCGGGCCACACATGACCACAGAAAAAGCCCACCACGCCGATGGGCTTTTCATATTCGGTACGAACCGCGTATGCAGCAGGTCCTTATCGCTGAGTGCGTCGGACAAATGTCTCAAGTGTGTTCCTTGCCCTGTGGTCAGTTACCGAGACTTTGCTCGGTTCGTGCGGCGAGTTCCTGCATCGCCTCACACTGCATTCGCTTGTCGAACAGGCCGTCTTCGTCCATACAGACGTAACTCAGGGCCAGGCTGTCGATATCGCTGAGTCGACCCGTTCTCGCCAGTTCGTGGAAGCCGAGCTTACGCATCGTCATATCATACTCGTCGGTTCCGTCGGCATTCTCAACAATATCAAGCAGGAAGTCGAGGTCCAGGAGCTCCATTCCTCCGTGGAGGTCTCTGCCGCGCTTTTTGGCTTCGTTGCGGGCCTTCTTCTCGGCGGCCGCTCCCTCCTTCTTACTGTTGCCGGACCTGCCTACCGTGGCATATCGTCCCTGCTTGGTTTGTGTGTTTGTGATTGTAGTGGTTTCCATCTCTTTCACCTCTTGGCCCCTTTCAGTTCTTGTAATCCTTTGTGATGAAGCGCGGTCATTATACGAGAGGCGGGCAAACAAAACAAGCGGAATTGTCGGATTTTTTTGCAATGGGCGTATAAAAGAATTGTGGCGGTTGGTTGGGATCTGGTAGGGTGAGCTCTCAGCCCACCATTAACCGCATATGCACGCATTAGCCGCCGCTTCGGTGGGGTAAACCCCACTCTACGTCTCTGTAAACCCATTGGCATCGCCGGTGGGCTAATCCCGGCGCGTCGGGACACCCTACAGGTCCGCTGGCGCCGCCTAACCCGATTCGGTTTATCTATTTCAGGCCAACGGCGCCGGGTTTGAGGGCGTAGTCGGGTCGCGGGTGGTCGTCGTTGAATACGTAGAGGTCTTCGTACTTTTGCACCGTAACGAAGCTCTCGTCAATCGTGCCGTCGGGCTTCGTCGCCCGGTCGAGTTTCAAGCCCAGGTGTTTAGCCATGAATTTGTACATACCTGTTCGCTTTGACAGGCCGTAGTCGTGCCCTTCGTCGGCGAGATGGACGTTGGCGACCTTCGATTCGGCGCCGTAGAGACGATAGATATTTCGTATGTAGGGGTATTCCACGTCGGGGACATTTTTGGTCCAGTCTTTGCCGTCGGAAATCAGCAGCAACGGCCGGGGCGCCGCAAGCGCCGCGATCTCGGCGTTGTTTGTCTCGTGGTCTTTGCTCTTGTGGATCGGCATGCCGCTTTCGCAATTGCAGCCGCCGAAGAAATGCGCAGACACCATTACCACCGGAACGGAAACCGCTACGCGATTGTCGACCGCCGTCAGCAGAAATGTCTGCGTGCCGCCGCCCGATGCGCCGGTTACGCCGATGCGCTCAGGATCGACGTCATCGAGTGTGAGCAGAAAATCCACCGCCCGGATACTGCTCCACAACTGAAGCGTAAGCGCCTGGGGATGCTTGTGAGGCCAGCCGGCCCGTTTCGAGTCGCCGTAGCCGATCATGTCATAGGCAAACACCACCGCGCCCATCCGTGCAAGCGTGGCGCATCGCCTCTGCATGTTCTCCCGAAACCGCCCGTGGTTATTCTTGTCGGACCAGTGTCCGTGCGGGCAGAGCACGCCGGCAAAAGGCCCTTTCATCCGGCGCGGACGATAGAGATTGCCCGTTACGAAATAGCCCGGCAGCGCTTCAAAGGCGGCGTTGGACACGGTATAGCCGTCGAGTTTGCGTTTGCTGTGAATTATCGGATTCAAAGCCGTTCTTTTCGGCAGGGGCTCAAGCCCTGCGCCCTTTAGAATAGCCTTGCGAATATTGTCGGCTCGTTTCTCCCACTGGCCGCAATTGGAATAAGTCGCCGCGAATTTCGCCAACTGTTCCTTAGCCTGCTCCTCGGTCTGGTAATTGCCCTGGCAAAGCACAACCTCCTCTGCGGCGAGCAAAGGATGCCCCGTCAGGGCGGCTAATACTGCCAATATACATACCTCTGCGGTTGCCAAACGTCGCTTCTGTGAAGAGTTCGTAAAATGCATTCCTGCCTCCTTCTATGCGTGTACGCTAAACCTGAAAACAGCCCGATCTGCCTCTATCAACTATAGCCACCTTACCGCAAAGAGGTAATCGTGTCAATAGCGCAGACAAAACACTTGACGCGGGGGCTTTTGCCTGCGATAAACGGGGCGTTATTACATCATAGATGGGTTTTGGACGGAAGATATTATGAACAGGTATTTGGCAATCGATCTGGGGGCCGAAAGCGGCAGGGGCGTGCTGGTTACGCTCGATGGCGGCAAAGTCGGCATGGAGGAGATTCATCGTTTCAGCAATCGGCCCGTGAGGCTGGGGGGGACGCTTTACTGGGACTTTCCGTTTCTTTTTGCCGAGATAATCGCCACACTGAAAAAGTGCGCCGAACGACAGATCGTGATCGACGCGATCGGGGTGGATACGTGGGGTGTGGATTTCGGTCTGTTAGGCGGCGACGACAAGCTGCTCTCCTGCCCGGTCCACTACCGCGACAGCCGAACCGAAAACATCCACGACTATTCCGATGCCGTCATGTCAAGGCAGGAGATTTTCACCTCGACATCGTGCGAGCCGTGGGCGATCAGTTCGCTCTTCCAGCTTCTTGCGATGCAGCGGGACGGGTCACCGATATTGCCTGTGGCAAAGACATTTCTCAATGTGCCGGATTTGATCAACTTCTTTCTGACCGGCGTAAAGGCCTCGGAAAAGACCATCGTCAGCACCGCCAACCTCATGGACCCGAAAGGCAACTGGGCTCAGGATGTGATCGAGCGATTCAAGCTGCCCGGTATCTTCGGCAAGCTCGTCGAGCCGGGGACAGTATTGGGGCCTTTAAGCGATTCGCTCCAGGAGCAGACGGGTTTAGGGGCGGTTCCCGTAGTGGCAACGTGCGGCCATGACACTTCCGCTGTCGCCGCAGCCGTTCCGGCCGAAGGCGGCAACTGGGCGTTTTTGAGTTGCGGGACGTGGTCGATCCTTGGCGAACTGCTTGACAAGCCGGTTACCACGGTCGCCGCTTACGAACAGGGCTTCTGCAATGAGTACACGCTGGATGCCTGGTTTATCTGCCGCAATATCTTAGGCCTGTGGCTCGTGCAGGAACTTCGCCGCAAGTGGAACACGTCCGGAGACGCGTGGGATTACAACCGCATGACAACTGAAGCGACCAAAGCAAAATCCATCGGCATGTTCAATGTCGAGGATGGCTCGCTGATGGCGCCGGCGGATATGGAACAGGCCCAGCTCGACCTGCTGGAGGCGCTCGATCAACCCAAACCCGCCTCGCGCGGACAACTCGTCCGCTGTGTGTTGGAGAGCCTTTCGTTAGAGTACGCCCACCGCCTGCGGATGATCGACACCCTGACCGCCCAAAAGACCGATACGCTATATATGGTGGGCGGCGGCATCGCCAATACGCTGCTGTGTCAACTGACCGCCAACGCTCTCGGCATCCCCGTATATGCAGGCGCCGATCAGTGCACGGCGCTGGGCAACGCGCTGACCGTCGCGGCGGGCATGGGCGCCCTTCGCGGACCGGATGAAATCCGACAGGTCATGCGAAACAGCTTCGAACTGAAACTCTACGAGCCACAGGAATCCAGCCTGTGGGCGGGCAAACTCGATCAATACAGTCAACTCAAATCCTCGAACAGGAGATAAGGTTATGGCTAAGGCGAAGAAACTTCCGTCTAATAGAAAATCGACCCCCCACGTCGCTACGTTCGGCGTTTGCGCCGCCGGCGACCCGCGAATCGACAAAGCGGCCCGCGACCGCACGACCAACATTATCGAGACTATCGCCGGGATCATCGCCAAAGAGGTGACAATGCCCGACGGTACGCCCGTCAACGTCGTCTGGAGCCCGGTCCTCATCGACGGCGAAAAACAGGCAGACATCGTCGCCCGCCAGTTTGTCGATTCAAACGTCGATGCGATCGTCTGCACGCCGGATACGTGGGCATTTCCGCAACTGTCGCTGATGAGCCTGCTTGCGCAATTGCCCGCCGAGACGCCGGTCAATATCACCTGCGGAAACAGCGCACCCAAGCCCGGCGTTGTGTTTGCCCACGCGGTAAACGGCGCATTAGCCCAGTCGGGCAGGCTGACACACTTAAACGTCGGCACCTGGCCCGATACGGGGGTGAATCCAAAACCCACGGCGCCCACGATCAAGGCATTAGTGGACTGGTGCTATGCGGCGCTTACCTACGCCGGGCTGAAGGGCAAACGCGTACTCATTTTCGGTCATGATTCGATGGGGATGGAAACCGCTCTTTCACATATCATTCCCACACGGCGAACGTTCGGACTGGAAATAACGCGGCTGGATATGAAGCTCCTGGCCGACATGCTCAACAAAGGCGCATACGACGCAAAGGAACTGAACAAACTTCGCTCGTGGATAAAGAGAAATCTCGGCAAACGCCTGGACTTGTCCCAGCCCGACGCCGAGACCAGGCTCGATCAGTCATTGGCGATGTACCTGATCATGCGCGATCTCACCGCCGAGATCAACGCCGTCGGCGGCGGCTTTATGAACCAACTCGAGTGGGGCTCGGACCTTCGCGGCATACCGCTTCCGATCTGCGATATGGCAGAATCCCTCATGAATTCAACCTTCGATCACAACGGGCCCAAGCAGGCGATCCCCTTTGCAACCGAAGCGGACACGCAGGGCCTGTTGACGATGCTGTTTAAAAACTGGCTTTCAGGCGGCAATCCGCCGCTGTTTATGGACTTTCGAAAGGTCTGGGAGCCCTGGGAGATACAGAAACTCGCAAAGAAGCTCAAGGTCAATTTCACAAAGAACACCGTCTGGGCGCAGAAAGGCATTGTCGACGGCGACAACAGCGGTTCCGCCAGCCTAAACTGGGCGGGCAAACCCGGCGATTCGGCAGGCGCCATCATGAAAAACGTCTCCATGCCCGGCGCGGAGCTTTACTACTTCCCCGGCGGCGGAAACAGCGTTACCTTCGTCTCGCCCGGCGGCATAGAAGGCATCGCAAGCAGACTCGCCTACAGCGAATTGTCCGGCATGTTCAGTCTCATCTGGGACGAGGCCTTCACCGTCGATCTGCCGAAGAAACTCGCCGGCGCCGTCGCAAACTCCTCCAACGTGACCTGGCCCCACACGTGGGTCGTGCCGAAGTACGCCTCGATGGCCGAGTACAAACAGTTCGCGCCCGCCAACCACTTCCACATGGTATGGAACCTCGAACCGGCAAGACTGCAGTACTGGATGGACCTGACCAACGTGATATCCGTCGCCCCGTGGCAGGCAAGACCCGCGTTCGTGGAGGAAACAGACCGACCCATGCCGCTGATTTATCTGATCAACGGCGGCGAAAACGAAACCAAGCGTATGCGGGCCAGAGGGCATTAAAGAGGGAAACCGATGAAAGCAAGCACGAAAGAGAAACTGCAAGGCATCTTCGCCCCCGTCGTAACACCCTTCAGGGACAATGAAGACATCGATCTCGTTGCGCTCAAACACAACCTGTCGCTGTACGCCCGGACAAATCTTGCTGGGTATCTGGCCCTCGGGTCCAACGGGGAGAACAAGAGTCTAAGCGAAAGCGAAAAGCTCAACATTGTTGAGACCGTACTTGCCGGCAAACATGCCCAACAAACTGTCGTTGTCGGCGTCATGTATGAAGCCCAGCGACATGCCGAGCGGTTCATTGCCGCCGTCGCCGATCTTGGCGCCGATTTCGCCCTCGTCCAAAGCCCATCCTATTTCAAAAAGCTTATCACCGACGACCTGCTGGACGGATATTTCTCAGCGCTGGCCGACTCATCCGCAATACCTCTGCTGGTCTACAACTGCCCGCAGTTTAACGGTATCACGCTTTCGATCGAACTGTTGCGCCAACTGTCAAAACATCCCAATATTGTGGGAATGAAAGACAGCACGCCCGGATGCGATCTTGAAGTCATGCAGCTAAGCAGCGACAGCTTTCATGTCATGGTCGGCTCGATTACGAAACTCAACGATTTTGTGCCGGCAGGCGCCATCGGGGGCACGATTTCTTTTGCCAATTACTGTCCGGACCTCGCCGTCGGGTTATATCGCCGCATTCGCGACGAGGGGCCGGCCGAAGCCGCCGATATGAATCACAGGCTCGTCGAATCGAACAAACGCATCTCAGGCCCTTTTGGCGTGCCCGGAGTCAAAGCAGCCATGAATCTGACAGGGTACGCCGGCGGAATCCCCAGGAGACCTCTTTGTCCGCTCACCGCCGACGAGGTCGATACGATCAAATCCATCCTCGTCGAACTCGGAGTGTTGGACAAGTAGGAGATGTTCCGCTATCGATGTGGGCACACGGTCAGAGCATCGGGAATTGCTTTGTCAAATGTGCCTTGGATGGGTAGAATGGTTGGCATAGGTGTGTTTCTTGAGGTGGATTTGTATTACCGTTATGTCCGCCGGTGTGATGCCGCCGATCCTGGCCGCCTGCCCTAATGTGCTCGGGCAAAAGGCCGTCAGTTTCTCCTTTGCTTCACAACGGAGGTGGCTTATCTGATTAAAGTCCAGGTCGGGCGGGAGCTTTATGTTTTCCAGGTTCCTGAACGCCGCGATCTGCTGCCCCTGGCGGGCGAGGTAGCCTTCGTACTTCGCGTCGATGCAGGCCGCGGCGATTACATCGCCGCTGACTGCAAGGCCCTTGACCGTTTCATCATCGGCGAGTTCGTTGGGCAGATTCGAGTTGGGCTGTTTGAGCAACTGCCATAAGCTCTTGCCGTCTCTTCGATTGGACTTGAGGTAGGCGGTCAGCCGTTCGATATCGGCGAGCTTACTGCTGAACCTTTGCTCGCGCAGGTCGTCGACGAGTCCGACGGATCGGCCGATTCGGGTCAATCTCCGATCCGCGTTATCGGACCGTAACGCCAGACGGTACTCGGCGCGTGAGGTGAACATCCGATAAGGTTCGTCAATCTGCTTCGTGCGCAGGTCGTCGATGAGCACGCCGATATAAGCCTGGTCCCTGCTTAAGACGAGCGGGTCGGCGCCGTTGAGTTTTCGGATAGCGTTGACACCGGCGATGAGTCCCTGGCCCGCCGCCTCTTCATAGCCGCTCGTGCCGTTGATCTGGCCTGCAAGGTACAGCCCCGCAACCGCCCGCGTCTCGAGGCTTGCCCGAAGCTGGATCGCCGGCACATAATCATACTCAATCGCATAGGCATAGTGGACTATCCGGGCGTTTTCGGTTCCGGGCAGCATCGCGATCATCCGCTCCTGAACATCCCTCGGGCACGATGTGCTGATGCCGTTGCAGTAAATCGTCGTAACCGCCTCATCTTCCGGTTCGAGAAAGACCTGGTGGCGATCCTTGTCGGCAAACCGCACGATCTTGGTCTCGATGCTCGGACAATACCTGGTGCCCGTAGCCTCGATCTGTCCCGTGTACATGGGAGCCCGGTGGAGATTATCACGAAGGAGTTTGTGGATATTCTCATTGGTCCAGGTGACCCAGCACGGAACCTGCTCCCGGTCGATCCGGTCGGTCATGAATGAAAACGGCAGCGCCTCTTCATCGCCGTACTGGACTTCGGCCTTGTCAAAATCCACAGTCGCCGCATCCAGCCGCGGCGGCGTGCCGGTCTTCAATCTGCCGAGTTTCAGCCCGAGTCGCTTCAGGCTGTCGCTCAGTTCGTTGCTTGCCGGCTCATCCAGTCGGCCTCCCTCCCATTGGGCCTCGCCCATGTGCATCAGGCCCCGCAGAAACGTGCCCGTCGTAACCACTCCCGCCGGAGCATGAAAAACCGCGCCGTCTTTGCACGCGACACCGCAGACAGCCCCGTCCCTGGTGATGATGTCTGCGACAACACCCTCAACGATAGTCAGATTGTCGGCGGCGGCGAGACGATTGCCAATGTAGTCGGCGTACTTGTATTTGTCGGCCTGGGCCCGGGGCGACTGCACCGCAGGCCCCTTGGAGCGATTGAGCAAGCGAAACTGAATGCCGGTTGCGTCGATCGCCTGGCCCATCAGTCCGCCGAGCGCGTCGATTTCACGCACGATCTGTCCCTTGGCAAGCCCACCGATAGCCGGATTACAGCTCATTTTGGCAATTGTCTCGCGGCTGAGCGTGATAAGCAGCGTTTTTGCACCCAGTCGCGATGCCGCCCATGAGGCTTCGGCGCCGGCGTGACCTGCGCCCACAACGATGCAGTCATAGCGGTCCGTCTTCATCCTGCTTCCGCCACCGCCACCGCCGAGGCAATCGCGAAGTTTGCGGTATGGGTGATGCTCAGGGTGATCTGCTCGATGCCCGCCTCATCGGCGATCCGCCTGACCTCGCCGGACATTCTCACGATCGGCTGACCCGCAGGATTGTTGACGATCTCGATATCGGTCCAGGCAATCTTGCCCCGCCAGCCCGTGCCTATGAGTTTGAGCACGGCCTCCTTCGCCGCGAAACGCCCGGCAAGTTTCTCAATGCGATTGCGCACCGAATCGGCGTCGGATTGCTCACGCTCGGTAAAAACGCGGTTGAGAAAACGCACCCCATGGCGCTGGATCACTTCCTCCAGTCGCGGGAAATCCACAAGATCGATACCGTGTGCAATAATCTTCATTAGAGTATTACTTGCTGCTAAGCGACCCGGTCGCCTGCCGCTGGCTCCACACCTTCTCCACACATACGTCAATGAATCGGTCCAGGCCCGAAATGTTCGCCCGATTCATCAATTTGCCGATCAACTTGTCGAAACGCACCTTCCGCCGCGACATCTGTATCTCCTGTTCGATTCTCGGCTGAAGGTCTTCAAATGACGCGACGCCGCTCTTTTTCTTATCTTCGAGCTTCATGATGAAAATATGCCCGTCCGACTCGACAGGACCGACAACTTCGCCGACTTCCATCTTCTCGGCCAGCGGGGGAAGAACGTGATGGGGCGGGTTCAGACTGGAACCCTCCGATACCCGGGTCCATAAGCCGCCCATCTCCTTACGATGACCGTCGGAATACACCTTCGCCAGCTCACCGAAGTCTTCACCTTGCTTTATCCTGTCAATCAGTTCGGCCGCCTTTCGAATCGCCGCATCCTTGCGGGTCTCGCCGTCGCCAACTTCCATTTTATCATTATCAAGCTTAATATCAATCAAGCGAAACTCAGTAAACCCTTCCCATATTACATCTTCCCGGCTCAGGAGCCTGGTGAACTGGAAACCTTTCTGCTGCATCGCTTCGTAATACTCTAACATCTGGCTGTGCGAAATAGGCTTGTCCTCCAGAAGACTCTGCGAAACATAATACTGTCTTGTCAGCAGCATCTTCTTCTGGAATTCGCGATACTGCCGCCAGTCCATACCTTGTTCGGCAATGGCCTCCTGCGCCAGTGCGTAATTATCTCCATGACTGGCTATGAATTTCTTGACTTCATTCTCCACCGCGCTGTCAAGCAGTTCGTCAATATTCTCCGGTGCGTCCTTCCTGGCCTCCTGGTAGAGCAGTATGTCGGTGATCTTGCTGATGACGGCGTCTTTGACAACAGGTCTTGCCTGGGCACTGAAATCCTCCCAACTGCTGCCTGCCGCCACGTTGCCCTCGAGTATGTTTATGACGGGTGTTACGACCTCACCGATCGTAATCGTTTCCGATTTGACGCTCAGTACAAGCCCGTCGGAGTGAGCCGCCGGATCGGCCCGTCGGGCAAGAGGAATCTGCTCCATTTCTTCGTCCGTAAACTTGCCCGTCTTTTGCGCAGCGTTTTCACAACCTGCCGACAATGACAGACCGGCCAGGCAAATCAAAAACAATATCAGGTTAATTCGACTCATGTTCTTCCAGACCTTTCGACGCCGGTAAGCAGCCTGCCGGCGATCTCACCAGGCAAAAATCCCAAACAATGATTATAAACCATTCGGGCTCGGGGGTCGAAAAGTTTTTTTGTCGGCAAAGACAAAAACTCATCCGGCGACCCCACCATCGGCGGCTAAAGGGTACATCGGCATTGACGGCCCAAAAAACGATTATTTCAGCAACATTTTACGCAGAACGGCCATCAATGTTTGCGGCTGGAAGTAGTTTTTGTCTAATCGCAGATGAACCGTCCTTTTATCGGGAATACGCACAATCCCGGGCGCCCGTGCGAATAAATCGGCCGCGGGTGCAGAATCGGAGAAAGCGAAAACCACATCCGGTTTCGAGACGATTATACTCTTTATCATCCAGCGTCCCGCCAGGACCTTCAATTCACTGAGGTCCAGCAGGCGGGCGACCTGGCTGGGTACGGGTCCGAACAGGTCAGTCAGTTCCTCGGACAATCTTTTCAGGTCGCCGGCGTCTTTGGCTAAGGCAATCCTCCGGTAAACATCCATCCGCTGGCGGTCGGAGGGGATATAGCTTTTGGGAATGTACGTTGAAAAGCCAAGGTCAACCAGCGCGCCTGCCGGTTCTTCGACGGGTTCGTTTTTCAAACGGCTGACCGCCTCGCCAAGAAGGCGGCAGTAGAGTTCATAGCCGACGGTGTTAATGTGTCCTGATTGCTCGGAACCTAAGATATTGCCCGCACCGCGAATCTCAAGGTCGCGAAGTGCGATGCGAAAGCCCGCGCCCAACTGCGAGTACTCCTCGATCGCCTTCAATCGCCTGGCGGCGAGCGGTGTGATAGAACGTGTGGCGGGCAGCAGCATGTAGGCGTAGGCGCGGTGCTTGTATCGGCCGACCCTGCCGCGGAGTTGATGCAGTTGAGCCAGGCCGAATCGATCGGCGTCGCAGATGATCATCGTATTGGCGTTGGGAATATCCAGACCCGACTCGATGATCGTCGAACAGACAAGCACATCCGTCTTTCCCGTCACGAAGCGAATCATCGCGTTTTCCAGATCGTGTTTGGCCATCTGTCCGTGCGCGATATCGATCCTGACCTTCTCATCATCCAGTATCTTCCGCACATCGTCGGCTGCACGCTCTATCGTCTGCACGCGATTGTGCAGGAAGAACACCTGCCCGTCGCGATTTAACTCATGCAGGATCGCCTTGCGTATCAAATCGTGTTCGCCTCGACACACCTTGGTCACAATCGCCCGCCGATCCAGCGGCGGCGTCCCAAGCGAACTGATGTCCCGCAGCCCCAGCAGCGACAGGTGAAGTGTTCGCGGAATGGGCGTCGCCGTCATGGTCAGTACATCGACGTTGACCTTGAGCTTTTTGAGCCGCTCCTTGTGCTCCACGCCAAATCGCTGCTCCTCGTCAATGATCAATAGCCCAAGGTCCTTGAAGCCCACATCGCTGCTTAACAGCCGGTGGGTTCCGATGAGAATGTCCACGTTGCCGCGCCGGGCGGCGGAGGTGATCTCCTTTGCCGTCTTTGCGGTGACGAACCGATTGATCACCTCGATTACCACCGGGAAATCCGCAAAGCGTTCGGCAAAGGTTCGTCCGTGCTGTACACAGAGCACGGTGGTGGGCACAAGTATCGCCACCTGCTTGCCCGCAACGACAGCCTTAAACGCCGCCCGCATGGCAAGTTCGGTCTTGCCGTAGCCCACATCGCCGCACAGCAGGCGGTCCATCGGCACGGTTCTCTTCATATCGTCCTTGATCTGACCGCATACGGTGATCTGGTCAGGTGTTTCCTGGTAGAGAAAAGACTCCTCGAACTCCTTCTGCCACGTCGAATCGTCGCCGAAGGCGTACCCCCCTAATTTCTTGCGGCTGGCCTGGGTCTCCAGGAGTTGGGCGGCTAATTCCTGAACACCTTTTGCGACTTTTTCTTTCTGTTGCCGCCACCTCTTTGTTCCGATCCTGCTGAGGGTGGGGCGTTTGGGCGCCGAGCCGATAAATTTCTGCACGAGGCCGATACTGCCGACGGGCACATGGATGAGAATCTTGTCGGCATATTCGATGGTCAGGTATTCGCTGACGCTGTCGTTTTTCTCCATCGTCCGTATGCCTTTGAACTTGCCGATGCCGTAACTGATATGGACGACGTAATCGTTCTTCTGCAGATCCAGCAGGCTCTCCACCGGCGAGACGCTGCGTATCGCGCGGATCCGGCGGCGGACCGCGTACTGGCCGAATATTTCGTGATGACTGATGACAATCGTATTGAGTGAATTGACTATGAAGCCCTGATGAATGAATCCCACGGGCAGATGAAAATTATCCGGCGGACTGCCGTGAGTTTCGCGAATGATTTCCGTAACACGGTTAACCTCGGCGCTGTTTTCACAATATAGCATTACCTCCTTGTGTTCGGTCTGCTCAAGCATTTCTTCGATGACCGCCTTGCTGGACTTCCACATGGAACCGGCCTTATGCTCGTAGTGCTGGGCGCTGCTTACATCGAGGTGCAGCGTCTCCGGCGAAGAGGCATCGGCAAAACGGCTGATCTCGAGCAGCACAAACCTCTGCAGCGCCTTGTAGATCGCACTGAACGGATAAAGCCCTCTCGCATCGTCCACCCGGTCAAGGAATACGCTTGAGACTTCGGCGACCTCAATCGGCTCGTCGAGAATAATGACGGTGTCGGCAGGCAGGAGATTGATAAAAAGCTCCGTCTGTTCGAGCCGTTCGCAGCCTCCGGGCATGATGACATTTAAGCTGTCAATCTGCTCGCTGGATCGCTGCGTATCCAGATTTATCCGCCGAATACTCTCGATGGTATCGCCGAAGAATTCCACGCGAACGGCTCCAGTATCTCGTACGGCCGTCTGGCCTAAGGTGCGGCCGGTCTCTGTGGTCACGGGAGCAAAGATATCGACGATCCCGCCGCGCTGGGCGAACTGGCCGGGCATATCCACACGCTCAACGCGTTCGAATCCCGCATCGAAGAGCCACTCAACGACAAGCGCCGGCTCGATCGTCTCGTTGACAGCTAATTTGAGTCCGCCCTCTTCGAGCACCTGCACACTCGGCACGGGCTGGTTGATCGCCTGGATGGATGTGGAGATAACAAGATCGCCCAAATCGCCCGGCGACCCGCGACCGAGCCCCACGGCGACCCTCAATCGCTGGGCGGCGATTTCGTCGGTCGCGTCGCTGAACTTGTCCTGCCCTTCCCAGACCGGAAAGCTTTCGGGCGTGCGGCCGAGGAAAACCACAAGGTCGTCGGCGACATTGTCGGCGTCGTCGATGTGGGCACTGACGTAGAGAATCGGCCTTTTCAGCTCGCGACTAAGGTGAGCCGCCAGGATCGGCGCAAAGGACCCCCACGTCCCGTCTACTTTTACCGGCCCTGCGCCGCCGGCGGTTTCTTTCAGACGCGACACGATCTGTCGAACAACTTTGTCGTTACCAAGGTCCACTATCAGTTATAGGGCGGGGCTTGCCCCACCGCTATCGTCTGGATTAGAGGGCGTTTACCACCTCAAAGCAGCGTTGGCAAAGGTCCTCATATTCGGCATTGTCGCCCACACTGGCGAAATAATTCCAGCATCGTTGACATTTGGAGTTATCGCTCTTTCGGGCCGTAACGCTCGAGGCCTGGCCTTTTCGGATTGTTACGTTGCTGACAATACAAAGTGCGGCAAAGGCATCGATTCCGAAGTCATTGATCGTCGAAATCAGCTCGTCGTCATCCGAGACAATGCTAACCTGCGCCTCTTGGTTGCTGGCGATCTGCTGGGACTGCCTCAAACCCTCCAACACACGCAGGACCTCGTCGCGAAGCGCCATGATCCTGTCCCATTTTGCCTGCTCGCTCCGCCAGTCAATGGACTCGTCGGCTGCCGGCATGAGCGCCATATGCACACTTTCAACGTCCTGGGATTTGTGCTTCATCGCCGCCCACGCCTCTTCCGCCGTATGCGCCAGAATCGGCGCCAGCAGCCGGACCATCGCGTCAAGAATCGACTGCATCGCGGTCTGGCAGCTTCGGCGCGAGTGGCTGTCTTTAGCGTCGCAGTAGAGCCGGTCCTTGAGGACGTCCATGTAGATACTGCTCATCTCGACGGTGCAGAAATTGTAGATCAGCGAAAAGGCGCGGTGAAACGCAAAGGCGTCATACGCCTCGATCACGCGGGTAATGAGCTTTTGGCACTGCTCCATCGCCCACCTGTCGATCGCCGGCATGTCCGCATAGGCGACGACCATCGAAGGCTCGAAATCATCGAGATTGCCCATCAGATATCGGAGCGTATTGCGGATCTTGCGATAGGCGTCCTGCAGCCGGCCGATCAGTTCGTCGCTGCATCGGACGTCTTCCTGATAATTCACACTCGCTACCCACAGGCGAAGGATGTCGGCGCCGTATTTTTCGATTTCCTCCATGGCATTGACGTAGTTGCCCAGGGACTTGGATTGCTTCATCCCCTTTTCGTCAACGGTAAAACCATGCGTCAGCACAGCCTTGAAGGGGGCTTTCTGAATCGCACCGAGGGCCGGCAGCAGCGACAACTGGAACCAGCCCCTGTGCTGATCGGAACCTTCCAGGTACATATCGACCGGCACGTCCCAGCCGGCCTTTGCCGCCACGCTGTGCCAACTGCAACCGGACTCGAACCACACATCGAAGATATTCTCCTCCTTGTCCAGATCGTCCCACGAAAAACCTTCCGGCAGGGCAAAGTCGTCGCCCAATATCTCTTTCGGCGAATCGGTAAACCAACTGTCAGAACCCTTCTGTCCGATATGCTTGGCAACCGCCAGGACCGATTCGGCGGTCAGCAGGCTCATCCCCTGAGAGTTCGTAAACGCCGGAATGGGCAGACCCCACACCCGCTGGCGACTGATACACCAGTCGGGCCGTGATTCCAGCATTCCCCGAATTCGCTTTTCGCCCCAGGATGGAATCCACTTGACGCCGCCGATCTGATCCAGAGCCAGATTGCGAAGACTCTTGCCGGCGGAGGGAATCTCTCTGTCGACGCCGACAAACCACTGCTCGGTGGCGCGGAAGATTACCGGCATCTTGCTTCGCCAGCAGTGCGGGTAGCTGTGCAGCATCTTCTCTTCACTGACAAGGAGCCCGATGCTTCGCAGGTGGTCATTGACCTGCGGATCGACTTCCAACACGTTCTTGCCGACGAGCCAGTCGGGGACGGTATCGTCGTAACAGCCGTCGTCTTTGACAGGCGAATAAACCGCCAGGCCGTTTCGTTGACCGGTCACATAGTCGTCGGCGCCATGTCCGGGCGCCGTATGCACCAGACCCGTGCCGTCCTCGGTCGTTACGTATTCAGCCAAGACGACCATGTAAGCATCTTTGTCAGTTGGATTCTTCTCGACAAACGGATGTACATAACGCAATCCCTCGAGTTCTTGCCCTTCGACAACATGGTTTGGGTCAATATGGCCCAAGTCTGGCTGCCAATTGGCAACTCCTATTACATGCTGCACCCGTTCTACGGCAACAATTATTGCAGACTTTCGCCCATTCCATTCTCGATGATAAGCAGCATATTCCAATCTTGGATGGACCGCAATTGCAAGATTCGCCGCCAGCGTCCAGGGGGTAGTAGTCCAGATCATGAAATATGCTTCTTCTTCATCATCCTTCATTAGGCCAAGTTCTCTCAGTTTGGCATGTGATTCTTTCTCAGCCTGGAAATTGACGTAAATGCTGGAACTGGTGATGTCCTTGTATTCGAGTTCGGCGTCGGCAAGGGCGGTCTCACAGCCGATAGACCAGTGGATGGGCTTCAACTGCTTGAAGACTAATCCGTTGCCCACCAACTCGGCGAATATCTCCAGGATGCCTTTTTCGTATTGGGGCTTGAGCGTCAGGTACGGGTTCTTGAAATCACCGAACACAGCTAACGACTCAAACTGCTTTGTCTGGAGTTTGACGTATTTGCTCGCGTACTTCTTGCAGAGCTTGCGTATCTGGAGCTTGTCCATATCATGGGCCTTGTCGCCCAATTCGGCCATGACCTTGACCTCAATGGGCAGGCCGTGACAGTCCCAGCCGGGAACGTATGGCGAGCGAAACCCCTTCATAGTCTTGTACTTGACGACGAGGTCCTTGAGCACCTTATTAATGACATGCCCCATGTGAATATCGCCGTTGGCGTATGGCGGGCCGTCGTGAAGAATGTAAGCGGGCGCACCTTCCCTGGCTTCGAGTATCCGGCTGTAGATGTCGGCTTTAGCCCAGGCCTTTCGCTGCTGCGGCTCACGCTGGACAAGATTAGCCTTCATCGAGAAACTCGTCTTCGGGAGGTTCAGAGTATCGCGATAACCTTTCTTCTTCGTTTCAGACATCAAAAGTTCCTTAAGTTCCGATAATAAGCGAATTCCGTATAATAAGGAGCCGCCGCCACACTGTCAAGCCCCGCGAATATCCGCCCGATTCATCATTCGACAGGGCTTTGCGGATTGCATACAAATCGGCACGTATCAACGCCGGACTTGACTGATTAAGCCGTCACATGCTATATTATCGTCAGATTTCATCGTTCATTCAGGAGAATCAGTATGCAATTTAAGCCGCAGTTTCTTGCAACGGCGATCGGCTCGATGCCTTTTACCGATCCCGAGTACGCTGTCGATTTGTCCCTGTCGACGCTGGGCGCCGCCCCGATCTGGCCGCAACTGCCCAAGAGGGGCTTTTGCGAGCAATTTCTGCCGCAGTATTGCCAGGGTATGCCCCGCCTGGTGATCGACGAGGAGCAAAAGCGTATCTGGTTTGATACGTCCGGCGATTATTCCGAGCCGTTGGCGGAGTTCTATGAGACGTATCTGGCGGCGATGGATCCGGAGGCGCCGACTGCGGATTGCTCGGCGATGGCGATATCGCCGGAACATTCGGCGGGTATTTATGCATTCGAAAAACGACTTGCCGACAAGCAGCTTAAATTTCCGTTTATCAAGGTCCACACGTCAGGCCCGTGCACGTTTGCACTGACGGTCGTCAATGAGAACAAGCAGTCGATCTACTACAACAACGATTTTCGTGATATGGTCGTAAAGGCCCTTGCCATGAAGTGTCGCTGGCAGATACAAAAATTCCGGCCCTTTGCCGAGCGTATCATCTGCTTCATCGACGAGCCGATACTGTCCGCCTACGGCAGCAGCACGTATGTGGGTGTGTTGCGCGAAGATGTCGTCGCCATTCTCACCGAAGTGATCGAAGCGATCCACGCCGAAGGCGCTTTGGCGGGCGTGCACTGCTGCGGCAATACCGAATGGTCGATCCTCATCGATGCCGGCGCAGACATCGTCAACTTTGACGCTTACGAGTTCGGACATACGATCGCCATGTACCCGACCGAGGTTAAAGCCCATCTGGATCGCGGCGGCGTCCTGGCATGGGGTGTCGTGCCCACATCCGATGCAATACGCGATAAGTCTGTCGAAAGCCTCGCCGAGCACCTCGAAAAGATGATGGACAACCTCGCCGCCAAAGGCATCGACAAACAGCTCATCGTCGAGCAGGCAATCATAACACCCGCCTGCGGCACGGGCAGCATGGACACAAGCGACGCCGAAAAAGTTTTCGAGAGGACAGCAGCACTATCCATAGCAATGAAACAAAAATACGGCTTCTAATTTTTTTTTAAGAAAGGCGGACTGAACATGAAAAAAATAATTTTGATTTTAACCGTAACGATTGCAACAACCGTTTTTGCCGCAGAGACACCCGACTGGGAAAACCCGGTAATGATCGGCATGAACAAGGAACCCGCACATACGACTCTGATGCCTTACGCAACGATAGATACCGCGTTGAAATGCGACAGAGAAGCATCGCAGTTTTACAAGTCGCTCAACGGCCAATGGAAGTTCAACTGGGTAGACCGCCCCGCCAAACGCCCCGTCGATTTCTACAAACCCGCCTACAACGACCGCCGGTGGAAAACCATCCCCGTCCCTTCCAACTGGCAGTTGCACGGTTACGGCATACCGATCTATGTAAACGTCCGCTATCCTTTCAAATCGAACCCGCCATACATCCCGCACGACAACAACCCGGTCGGTTCCTACCGCCACACTTTCTCGGTTCCCAATGACTGGGACGGCCGCGAAGTCTTCATCCATTTCGACGGCGTGGAGTCGGCGTTCTACATCTGGGTAAACGGCCAAAAAGTCGGCTACAGCCAGGGCAGCCGAACCCCGGCAGAATTCAATCTTACAAAATATCTAAAACCCGGCAATAACCTCCTCGCAGTAGAAGTCTACCGCTGGTCCGACGGCTCATATCTCGAAGATCAGGACTTCTGGCGTTTGAGCGGAATCTTCCGAAACGTCTACCTCTTCTCAACACCGCAATTGCATATACGCGACTTTGAGATTATTGGCGATCTCGACAAAAACTATCAACACGGCCTGCTCAAAGCCAAATGCAGGATCAAAAACTATGGTGCTTCCGACATCGAATCGGCTCCGCTTGAAATGACCCTCTATGACAAGAACAAGAGTGTCGCTTCCATATCCATCGAACCATCGAGCGGAAAGGGGATTATCGGCGCCGGCAAAGAGAAAGAAATCGAGCTTTCCATAGCTGTCAGAAAACCTCGAAAATGGTCTGCCGAGGATCCTTATCTTTATACGACGGTCCTGAAGCTGAAAGACCCGTCCGGAAAAACGGTGGAGGTGCTTTCCGGTCGAACCGGTTTTCGCAAGATTGAGATTAAGGACAGTCAGGTCTGGCTAAATGGCGAGCCGGTGCTGTTTAAGGGGGTCAACCGGCATGAGCATGATCCGGACACGGGGCACTTTCTGTCGGTCGAATCGATGATCAAAGATATTATGCTGATGAAGCGGTTTAATATCAATACGGTTCGGACGTGTCATTATCCGGATGACCCGGTGTGGTACGATTTGTGCGACCAGTACGGCTTGTACCTGATCGACGAGGCGAATATCGAGTCGCACGGGATGGGGTACAACCTCAATCGTACGTTGGGCAACAAGCCGATCTGGCAGCGGGCGCATGTGGATCGCATGGAGCGGATGATCGAGCGGGACAAGAACCATCCGTCGGTCATTATCTGGTCGATGGGCAACGAGGCGGGCAGTGGGTGCAACTTCGTGGCGACGGCGAAACGGACCAGACAACTCGATCCGACCCGGCCGATTCATTATGAGCGGATGAATTCGGTGGCCGATATCGACAGCACGATGTATCCGCATGTCAACTGGCTGATCAGCCGGGGCAAAAACGATAACGGCAAGCCGTTTCTTATGTGCGAGTATGCCCATGCGATGGGTAATGCCGTCGGCAATCTACGCGAATACTGGGAAGCCATCGAGGCGTATAAACCGCTGATAGGCGGATGCGTCTGGGATTGGGTCGATCAGGGGCTGCGAAAGAAAGACGATAAAGGCCGGGAGTTCTGGGCATACGGCGGCGACTACGGACCGGAGGGGACGCCTTCGGACAACAACTTCTGCATGAACGGCCTGGTCCATCCGGATCGGCGGGTGCCTCCCAAGCTTTGGGAGGTCAAGAAGATTTATCAGTATGCGGCGTTCGAGGCAAAGGATTTGCTTGCCGGCAAGATCACGATTCGCAACAAGTATGATTTCATCGATCTGGGGCAATTCGAATTGCGGTGGACACTCTCGGAGAATGGCGCGATTGTCCAGGGCGGTGCGATGGATTGCCCGGCAATCGGACCTAACAAAAGCAAGTCGGTGCGCATCCCGATAAGACGCCCGCCACTGCGGGCTGGTGCGGAGTATTTCCTGCGGGTGAGTCTGCATCTTAAGCATAAGACACTATGGGCCGATGCCGGACATGAGATTGCCTGGCGACAGTTCAGGATGCCGTACAATGTCGAGCCGGCAAAGGTGATGGCATTAGCCGCGATACCCGAAGTGGCGATCAAGGAGACACCTGCTGCGGTCACAATCGGCAATAACCTGTTCAGTGTCGCTTTCGACAAAAAAGCAGGAACGATAGGTTCGCTGACTTATGGCGACAAGACGATTATTGAACCGTCGGATCAGGCCCATGGCCCGCGGCTGAATGTAGAGCGCGGTTTCACCGATAACGACAAGTGGTTTTCACGCGGATTCACCGGCGCCGGACTCATGGACATTACATACGCGGTGAAGGAATTCTCGGTTGAAAAACTCGCCGCCGCCGCCGTGCGGGTAACGATTACGAATCGGTGCATGGGTTCCAAATCGGCCGGATTTAAGCACACCTGCGATTATACGGTTTTCGGCAACGGCTGTATCGTAGTGGACAATTTTGTCGAGCCGATCGGGGCGGTGGGCATGTTGCCGCGCCTGGGTGTGCAGATGACGCTGCCTCCGGCTTATGAGCAATTGCTGTGGTACGGTCGCGGGCCGCATGAAAACTATGTGGATCGCAAGGACAGCGCCGATGTTGGGCTTTTCAGGAGCACGGTGACCGGGCAGTACGAACCCTATGCCAGACCCCAGGAGACGGGCAACCATGCCGATGTGCGGTGTGCGGCATTGCTGGATAAGGACGGTTTTGGATTGCTGGTTGCCGGTGATAAGACGTTTTCATTTGCGGCGCTGCATTATACGGCGCACGATCTGAACGAGGCGAGGCATTTGAATGAACTGACGCCGAGGGACTATGTGATCCTGTGTGTGGACTACGCGCAGATGGGCATCGGCAATGGCAGTTGCGGGCCGGCGACACTGGATGAGTACCGGCTCAAGGCCCGGCCGTATCGGTATGGTTTCAGCCTCCGTCCGTTTGACGCCAAAACCGACGACATGGTCGCCACGGCGGGGTATTTCGTGCCGCTGGTGGCGGCGCCCGAGATTGTTCGGGACGCCGACGGAATGGTTTCGATTCGCTGCCGGACGCCGAATAGTCTTGTCTATTACACGACCGACGGCTCGACGCCGACGAGAGACGCAAAGCTGTTCAGTAAACCGTTCAAGCTGATTGACGGCACAACGATAAAGGCCGGGGCCTTTACAGAAAGCGGTATCGACAGCCCGACGACGACAGCTAAATTCAATCTGCTGGTTTCCAGGGCCAATTGGAAAGTGGTCAAGGCCGACAGCTTCGAGCCGGGCGAAGGTTTCGCACGCCATGCGATTGACGGTGATCCAAGCACTTTCTGGCATACCAGTTGGAGTGGCTCGCATGACCCGCAGCCGCATGAGATACAGATTGACCTGGGATTGAAGTTCGAGCTGGCGGGCTTTAGCTATCTGCCAAGGCAAAACCAGCAAAACGGACGAATTAAGGACTACGAGTTCTACACCAGCAACGACGGCAAAAACTGGGGCAAACCAGCATCTAAAGGCAAATGGCGAAACACAACCGCCCTGCAGACCGTCCGCTTCGATAAACCCGTAGTCGCCCGATACATCCGACTCGTTTCGCTTTCGGAAGTAACCGGAGAGTATTACACCTCGGTCGCTGAAATCGATATTATCGCAAACAAGAGACTTTTCCGTTGAAACCGTTTACGCTGTTGATAAAGCCTTCCGGTTCGGACTGCAATATCGATTGCAGATACTGCTTCTACAAGCACCGCAGCCCGGATGCCGGCAAGGGCAGGCAGCGGATGAGCGATGAGGTGCTCGAAAAGCTCGTTGCCGATTATATGCAGACGGGCTTTGATGTTGTCGGGTTCGCGTGGCAAGGGGGCGAGCCGACGCTGATGGGACTGGATTTCTTCAAAAGGGCGGTCGAGTTGCAGATCAAATACGGCACGACCGCTCAGCAGATAAGCAATAAGATTCAGACCAACGGCATTTTGCTCGATGAAAAATGGTGCCGGTTTTTCCATGACAAGAAATTCCTGTTAGGTATAAGCATCGACGGGCCGGAAAAGTTTCATAATGTTTATCGTGTCGAACATGCGGACGAGATGTTCGATTTTCTTGTACAGAACGATCTGACTTATGTGTAGTCTTCGACCTGTGGTGCAATCACGGCCCCGACAAGATGAACATTCGACAGTTCGATTCGCTGGTGACGTATCATGTCTTAGGCAATCACACGATGTGCACCTTCAGCAGTCAGTGCGCAGGTTTTGTCGTCGTTGAACATAACGGCGACGCTTACTGCTGCGAGTTCTTCGTAGAGCCTAAGTGGAAACTCGGTAACATCCTCGAAACGCCATTAGCCGAACTGGCTCAGAGCAAAACCAGGCGAACCTTCGCCCGCAACAAACAGAATATCTGCAACAAATGCCTCGTCTGCCGACATCTGGACTATTGCCGCGGCGGCTGTGTAAAAGACCGCACCCGACTCAACGAAGAACAAAGCCACTTTTGCGAAGGCTACAAACAGTTCTTCGACCACGCACTACCACGCATTCGGCAAATCGCCAACCAGATCCAAAACAGCACTCTGACAAGACACACGCGGCAGGCGGAGAAGTACTGCATAGATATAATTATTCAAATCCATGCTGCGATTCATGCGCTGCATCGGGTGGCCGACAAGATCTTTATCAAACATATTGACCATTGCGTAAGAGACGCTTTCGCCGGTAAGTCAAAAAAGAAGACAGAAGAAAAAATAGACGAACTGATGAAAGTTATAAAAAATCTACACAAATTGAGTTGAGAACTCAAATTGCTGAATTGGAAGGCTCCCTGTAGTTTATATTCCCCGGGCTGCCGATCGCAGTATCGTGGAAATGTCTTAATAAGGATGGAACAATGACTAAAGACATCGTTTGTGGAATGGAAGTGGATGAAAGTAAAGCTTTGAAGCTTCAAAAGGATGGTAAGGCATATTTCTTTTGCAACCCCTCTTGCATGGACAAATTCAAATCGGACCCTGAGAAATACTTGCTTTCATCCCGTCGGCAATCGCAAACTCTTTGATGAACTCAGAATCGATCTTGGCGAGTTGCCCGATATGGCAGACGCCCTCAGAAGCCAGGGCCAGACCGTAATGTTCGCCGCTGTCGACAGCCGCCCAGCAGGCCTTCTTGGAGTTGCAGACCCAATCAAGCAAGCCGCCGGCCAGGACGCAACATAAAATGTTGGCCCACACCGCCTAAAATGCTATACTATCACAGAAACGTAGGGCGGGGCTTGCCCCGCCGTTGTCGGCTGCCACAGGTTATTCCGGGATTTAGGTTAAACGGTGAGAGAGAGACATTATATGACGCAGATGTGTAACCGATGTATTATCGTTCTACTATTCTTGACTTGTGTTCCTTACGGCGCCGCCCAACGCAAAGCCTCTGCCATCGACGGGCAAATCACCAGAAAGGTCATCACCAGCCGGCCCGCGGGCAGGAATCTGCTGCGGACCGATGCGTGGCGCCCGTGGCAGACGGGGTTTGCGGGACGCGGCGGTGTTTTTGTTTGCGACAACGGCGCCGACAAGCAGGTTCAGCGCGGCCTCTCGCAAACCGTTGCGTTGAACCAGACCGTTGCCGAGCCGATCGTGGCATCGGCAATGAGCCGGGCGGACGATGTAGGCGGTGGGCGAAACAACGACTATGCCCTGTATCTTGACCTGGCCTATACCGATGGTACGCAGTTATGGGGGCAGACGGCGCCGTTCGACGTGGGGACGCATGACTGGCAGCGGCGGGAGGTTATTGTTTTTCCCGACAAGCCGGTCAGGACGGTGAGTTTTCATCTGTTGCTTCGCCGCCACAGCGGCAGGGCGTACTTCAAAGACCCCGAACTGAAAGTGCTCACACAGCCCGAGGGCGCCTGTCTGTTTGACGGTGTGCCTGTGAGCATTAGCGGTGCATCGACAAGCCGCTTTGAGATTCGCGATGTCGCCGGCGATTCGGATTTTGTTGCGATTCAAAAACAGGCGCTCGGCTTGAAGATCACATGCAGCCGGACGCATCACAGTGGTGCTACCTTCTTTGACGTTACCATCTCCGACACCACCGGCGCCGACCGTGCGATAACGCTCTATTCTATCTTGCCCGTCGGCGGTGATAATCTGAAATGGCTTCACGATCCGCGAACAAGTATGAGCATTGACCGGCGGCGGGAGTTTGTCAACGCCAGTGCTTTCAAGGCCGGCGCCAACGGGCGACTTTCGCGGTATCCTTTTGCGGCCGTCGCCGACGACAAACAGGGCGTCGCATTAGGCATCGACATGGCATATCCCGCCTTCTATCGCACTGGCTTTAATGCATCCACGAAGGAGCTTTTTCTGGCATACGATATCGGCCTTGCTCCGGAAAAGCCCGTTGCAAAGTTGCGATTCTGCACGTTCCAGTTCGATCCCAAGTGGCAATTCCGCTCGGCGCTGGCGAAGTATTACGAACTCTTCGGCGACGATTTTGAGTGTCGGCTGAAGCGGCAGGGTCTCTGGATGCCTTTCGCAAAGATCAGCAAGGTTAAAGGCTGGGAGGATTTCGGCTTTGCATTCAAGGAGGGAACCAACGAAACGAAGTGGGACGATGAACATGGCATCGTTACGTTTCGCTATACCGAGCCGATGACGTGGTGGATGCGGATGGACAAGGACACGCCGCGAACGCTTCAGGCGGCGATTGCGTATGCAGAGCAAATGGCCGCCAGGGGCAATTCAAGCGCCAAGGTCTGGCTCTCCAGTGCCTATCACGACACTAATGCCCAACTGATCGCCAGGATACTCGACAGGCCCTGGTGCGACGGCGCCGTCTGGAGTATAAACTCCATGCCCGGCATCGAAGGTGAGTTTACGGATTTCAAGAACAAGTGGAACCCCGCTTTACGCGACAAGCTCTACGGGCCGAATCGCACCGCCGACCTCGATGGTGAATACATCGACTCCAGCGAGGGCTACGTTACCGACGAACTGGATTTTCGCCGGGACCATTTTGCCGCAACCCGGACACCGCTGACATTCTCTGTCGGCGAGAACAAAGTCGGCATCTTCCGCGGACTGATCGCATTCGAATACATTGCCGCCATTGCCGACGATGTTCACGGCATGGGTAAGTTCATGATGGCCAACTCCACCCCGTCGCGCCTGTGCTGGCTGGCGCCCGTGCTCGATGTAATGGGCACCGAGACCAACTGGAACCCGGGCGGTAAATGGCGACCGATGTCCGACGACCAATTGCTCTATCGCCGTGCGATATGCGGACCCAAACCGTTTTGCTTCCTGATGAACACCGAATTCGAAAACTTTTCGCACGAACTCGTCGAAAAATATATGAAACGCTCGCTTGCCTATGGCATGTACCCCGGCTTCTTCAGCCACAACGCCTCGCAGGGCCACTATTTTACCCGGCCCGAACTCTATGAGCGGGATCGCGATCTGTTCAAAAAGTATGTGCCCCTATCCAAGCTATTAGGCCAGGCCGGCTGGCAGCCGGTCACCAAAGCCGGATCAAGCGACTCGCATATTTACCTGGAGCGATTCGGAGATAACTATCTGACAGTCTTCAATGACAGCAGCGAAAAACGAACGGTTACTATAACTTTCGAGCAAAATATCGCACCTGCGTGTCGCGAAATCCTGACGGGCAGGGCGTT
The DNA here is from genome assembly GCA_021160785.1 of Planctomycetota bacterium. Taxonomy (GTDB): domain Bacteria; phylum Planctomycetota; class Phycisphaerae; order Sedimentisphaerales; family Anaerohalosphaeraceae; genus B28-G16. The sequence goes on from JAGHBX010000282.1 coordinate 30,185, forward strand.
TCGCCCCGCCGCCGGGGTGATTAAGCTTACGATCGCGGCCGAAGACGTAATGGTACTTGATTTTAATTGAAGGGAGGCCGGACAATATGACAAGAAGCACACGTTTGATAGGATTGACGGTTGTTTTGTTATGCACCGCCGGAGGTGTTCGCCCAGCCGACGCCTTTGATATGAAAACCTTTCTCGGATTCGATGCCGTTGACGCAAGAGCCGCCAACACCGCCGATCCGAAAACGCTTTTCCAGACGAATGTATCGTACGATTCGCGGGTCGCGATACCGGTAGACGGCGTGATCGTTCATCAACACGGAACTTCCGCCGAACGGATTGCACGGATACTACAGTCATGGTCCGCGGAAGGTTTTCTGCCGCAGCGAATGTTCTTTGCCGATTCCGACGCAGGCAATCATTACACGCAAGGCCGGTTCGACGGCCGCGAACATTTCGAAGATATTGAACTCGACAAGAACGGCAAACGCGTTCTCTGCGCAAACGTCCGCCCCTACATGCTCCCCACCAAAGGCTGGACCGAATACCTCAAAACACAGGTAAAATACTCAATCGACGGCGGCGCCGCAGCCATCTACCCGGAAGAACCGTTGGCCCACAACTACACCGGCTACGAAGAAAGCTTCAAGAAAGCGTTTACAAAGGAATACGGCATACCGTGGCAGGGCGGACACGTTTCACCGGATGCATTCTTCAAAACGGCGAAGCTAAAGAACAAGCTTTATATTCAACTCGAGCAGGACCTCTGCGACTACACGACAAAATACGCCGCGTCAAAGGGCAGCCGGGCTGACTTCCTCATTCCCATTCACAGCATATTCAGCAATCTAAGCGCTCGACTTGTCGCGCCGCTGGGCACATCACTCACGATGCGCGGCCATCAGGGTTATATCGGCCAGATCTGGACGGGTCCGGTTCGCTGGACGATCGGTCAGTGCTCCAACAAGAAGATAACTTTTTTCGATTCGGCGTATGTAAACTACGACTACTTCGCCAATCTCGTCGCGGGCAGCAACCTCAAGCTCTATCTTCTCGCCGACCCCGTCGAAGACGACCCGCGATTCAAATGGGACGAGTACGGCAAATGGTACAAAGAATGTCTCGCCGCGAAGCTGATGTTTCCGACGGTGAGTCGCTATGAGGTTATGCCCTGGCCGGACAGAATCTTCCTGCCCGGCTATTCCATCGGCGGCGGCACGCCCGGCCCGGCGCCGTATCGAACCGTGCTGATGAGCTGCCTTACGGCATTGCAGAACATTCCGCCCGGCACGCGGCGGGATGTCTCCGGAGGCACAAAAGGTATCGGCATGCTCATCGGAGATTCGGCGATGTGGCAAAACTCAAACCGCCCCGTCCAGGACCCCTTCATGGGATTGCTCATACCGCCCCTGAAGATGGGAATACCCGTCGATTCCGTTCCCATCGAACGCTCGGACGACGCCGATTATATGAAAAACTTTCGCCTGCTGATGCTGTCCTATGAAGCATGGAAACCCCAAAAGAAGGAGTACCACGACAATCTCCTCCGATGGGTCCGGAGCGGAGGCCTGCTGCTCGTCTTCGATACCAAAGACACCTTCGACGGCATCGACATGTTCTGGAAGCAGCAGGGCTTTGCATCGCCCCAGGCGCAACTGCTGAGCAAAATCGGATCGACTTACGGGTTTTCAGGCGACAACGTTAGCGCAGGCGACGTGAGCTATTTTCACAAGTCGTTCGGACGCGGGCATGTAGTCGTAAGCAGCCTGTCGCCAAAAACATTCGTCGACGAAAAGACCGCCCGGCAAAAGTTCCTGCCTCTCTTGCGGGCATGCTTTGCAAAGCATCTCGGCCAAACCCTTGACGAGCCCCGTTTCCTGACCGCCCGTCGCGGCGAATTCCTCATCGCCCACACCTTCGACACCACCAGAACCATCGACGGAACATTCATAGATA
>JAGHBX010000130.1 GCA_021160785.1 Planctomycetota bacterium
TGGTTCATTTGGCTGCCGACGATCTGGCGTTAGAGATTCTCCGCGAGCATATGCAGGTCAGGAAGATCGATCTTAAGGCGTCGCGTGTGATCGTCGCCGGCGGGGCCGGGGTCGGGAGCAAGGACAACTTCAAGCTCATCTACGATCTGGCGCATTGCCTGGGTGCTGCGCCGGGCGCCACGCGAGCGGCGGTTGACCTTGGCTTTATCGATCGGGACCATCAGGTGGGGCAGACGGGTACGACTGTTCGACCGAGCCTTTATGTTGCCGTGGGCATCAGCGGTGCGATCCAGCATCAGGCCGGTATGAGCGAGAGCAAGAAGATAATCGCAATCAACAACGATCCGGATGCGCCGATCTTCGGCGTCGCCCACTATAAAATCGTGGGTGACCTCAATGAAGTGGTGCCTCTGATGATCAAGTCGATCAAAGAGAAAGTTTAGTTAGTCTTTAGTCTATAGTCTTTAGTCTATAGTGGAGGGGCTCATGCGGAGTAAGATTGAGAGTTTTCGTGATTTGGAAATATGGCAGCGGTCGATACGGCTCGTAAAAAAAATATATACGGCAACCAAGGGCTTTCCAAGAGATGAACTGTATGGCCTGGTCAGCCAGATGCGGCGGTCGGCAGTGTCGATTCCGTCGAATATGGCCGAGGGATTTGCCAGAAGGCATGGCCGGGAATACCGACAGTTCCTGTTTGTTGCTCTGGGCAGTTTTGCCGAGTTGTCAACTCAAGTGACGATTTCCCGGATGCTGGATTATCTAAACGAAACCTCGACAAACGAGATACAGGATGAGATCGAACAATTAAGTAAGATGACCCACAGCTTGATAAGCAAGCTTAAGGTTGGAAATTAGTCGTTAGTATTTAGCAAAGGACTGACGACTAACGACTGGATACTAACGACTGGATACTAAGGACTAAGTAATGGCGAATTTTTTTCGAGATAACGAAGATATACAGTTTTTGTTCAGGCATATGGACTTGGCTGCTGTTGCCGAGTATATGGAAGAGGGCTATCGGTTTGCCGGGGATTGTGATTATGCTCCTGCCTCGGCGGAGGAGGCGGCTCGCAACTATGAACTGGTGCTCGATGCGGTCGGTCAGTTGAGCGGCGACTTGATCGCCCCTCGCAGTGAGGATATCGATCGACAGGGCTGCACGCTCAACGATGACGGCACTGTCACTTACGCCGACGGTATTGCCGAGTCTCTTGCCGCTCTTGCCAAGGCGGATGTTATGGGCTTTACGCTGCCACACCGGTTCGGTGGCATCAATTTTCCGAATGTGATTTACTCGCTTGCTATCGAGATTGTATCCCGGGCGGATGCTTCGCTGATGAATATCTTCGGCCTGCAGGGTATCGCCGAGACGATCAATGCGTTTGCCTCCGAGGAGATCAAGCAGAAGTATCTGCACGATTTTGCGGCGGGTAAGGTTACAGGCGCTATGGTGCTGACCGAGCCGGACGCGGGGTCTGATTTACAGTCGTGTAAGCTCAAGGCCTTTCAGGATGACGACGGCAACTGGTATCTGCACGGCGTGAAGCGGTTTATCACAAACGGCTGCGGCGAGGTGCTTTTGGTGTTGGCTCGCAGTGAACCGGAGAGGTCCGGCGGGCTGGGGCTTAGCCTGTTTATATGCGATCGTGGTCCGACCGTGCGGGTTCGCCGATTAGAGGATAAGCTGGGTATTCACGGTTCGCCAACTTGCGAGCTGATTTTTGACAACACGCCGTGCGAGTTGATCGGCGAACGGCAGCGGGGGCTGGTTACTTATGTGATGGCGCTGATGAACGGTGCGCGACTCGGTATTGCGGGGCAGTCGATGGGTATTGCAGAGGCGGCGTATCGTATCGCACGCGACTATGCGGCGAGCCGTGAGCAGTTTGGCGTGGCGATAGAGAAACTGCCCGCGGTGCGCGATCTGGTTATTGATATGAAGATCGCCGTTGAGGCGGGACGTGCGCTTCTTTGCGAGACGAGCAGGGTGGTCGATATCGAGATCGGCCTGATGAGGATCCTTGAGAATCCCGACGCCGACGAGACAAAGGTCAAGGAGGCCAAGCAGCAGTTTCGCCGGATCAAGCGTCAGGCGGCGATGCTGACGCCGATGAGCAAATACTACTGTTCGGAGATGTGCAATACTGTAGCGTATGACTCGATCCAGGTCTTAGGCGGCAGCGGGTATATGCGCGATTACGCATGCGAGCGGCTGGCGCGGGACGCCCGGATTACGACTATCTACGAGGGGACCAGCCAGTTGCAGGTTGTCGCCTCGGTGAGGGGCGTGTGCGGGAGAACGTTTGAGAAGTATGTCGCCAAGCTTGCCGGTATGAAATACGCACCGGAGGTGAAGGATCTGACGAGTCTCTTAGCCGAAGGGACCGGGCAGTTGAACAAGGCGATCGCTTTTGTCAAGGAGGCGGGGATCGACTACATGGACCTGTACGGGCGGCAGCTTGTGGATATTGCGATCGACCTGATCGTCGGATATTTGTTCTGCGGCCAGGCTTCGAGCGATGTCGATATGCAGGTTGCCGTTGCAGGCGAAAAGAACAACGGCGAGGTTCGTACGATCAGTATGACCAAACGCAAAGAGCTTCTCGCACGACGGTTTATCACGTCAAACGCGCCGAAGATCACATCGCGAGTCGAACGCATCTGCAGCGGCGATAAGAGTACATTCGGCGGATACGACGCCCTGGTCGGACCCGTGCCGGAAGAGGTGTAGAGCAGAAGACAGAATTCAGAATACAGAAGCCCATGAGAAGGGGGGATTTTGCTTTGCTCAACTCGACACAAGATTTTGAGAAGAAGAAAAGATTTCGGCCACCTTGAATTGGGCCGGGCAATTATGAGTTTTTCTTTTCTTTTTTCAATCTTCGTTTTTCCTTTGGACTAAGCTGGGCCTTTTTCTGGTTTTCTCTTTTGCCTTTATCTCTTTTTCCACTATTGCCCATATCTGTTTCTCCTTTTTCTGACTAATTAATAACAATGATTATATTCAGCAGATGCGGAATTAAAGGTGTCAACAAAAAAAGTACCGGACACCTATTCTGATTTAAGCCAGAGTGTCCAGCATCCCCCTTTCGGTGCATCGAAAGATATCTTACTATCGCCAATAATTTTACCTGTGCCTGCTGGAATCAGATCGCCATTTCGAGGATTGAACAATTTGGCGGTGAAAGACGCTTTTTGAGCTTTTGACAGGTCTAATTCAATACGTCCTCCTTTAAGTGCAAACACCAGATAATTCTCTCCCTTATCGGCCAGACACCAGTTGCTGTCTCTGTTCAGCAGAACAATATCTGCGGGACGCATTTTCGGAAGTGCTTTCGACAGATAAGTCTTGATGAAGTCATAAGTCGGCAGGATGATTGCAGCCTCCTCTGGTGCGATGTAGCTGTCGGGTTGATCCCAGGGTTTCTTCGGCGGGCTGCTGTCAGGATACTGCATCCCTGCAATAATCATGGAACCTCCTCCCATCAAAAACGCCCATGCCTTTTCGAGTTCGACCTTGTGATGTTGAATGATTGCCTTATTTGGATACCGCAATCGATACTCTCTAATCTGGCGGTACAGGGACTGCGGTGTTGTTCTCTTCGAAAGATCGCCTGTATAACGGGCGGGAATCTGTTTGCCTCCCTTTGGAGCATATAATGTCCCATCTCCGTTGTACCACCAATAGCTCAAACAGAGAGTTGAAATCCTCGGCCCTCTCTCTGGATCTTCAAGAATGGCGTCCATGACATCCTTTGTTGCGCCAAGTCCGATTTTAACTGCCTTGTCCTTTACCTGTTCCCATTCCTTGATTGTGTCCATCCAGAACTGTACAAATGATACAGGGCCGGTGTATTCCTGGCTGATCAGATGAATGACATTGGTGTAATCTCCCAATTCGTCCAGACACTTATGGATGTAGAGACGGTGGAGTTCTCTTCGTGTATCGTCATTGATATCATAAAATGAATTTGCCGCCGGTATTGTATCGGGCATCTGCGTATTCTGAACACAATTGACAGGCCGCCACGGAAAGTCAACGTAATGAGCAGGATTCTCCAACAGTGCGTGCTGCATATAAAAATTGTGGAAGAGAACAGTTCCCTTTGAGTCGCAATGCCGGGCAAATTCTCTTAATCGTTCGAAATACCAATTATTGAATTTCGTAAGATCGTATTTCCCCAATCCATCCCATGCCGTCGGCTTATCACTTCTGGCCCATGGTTGTTCCATAAACGGCGGTTCAACATTAGCATCTGTACGCCGGATTGTGTCATGATTGTCGCGTCGGCGATCATACCACAGTCCATAGTTGTGCTCGAATCCCGGGTAGCCATACTGAAGCATTGCATCTGTCAGTTTGGAAAGATCTTCCGTGAAGCCTGGTCCCACCTGGCCGGGTGCATTGCGGCAGATAGCTGTACGAACTTTGTAATTGTGAATCCACCCTGTGTTCTTGCGGTATCCTCCCCACCACCCATTGTGTTGGGCACATCCCCATATGACTTCTCCGTCATGGACAAGCCATCCATTCTGCACGCTTAAGCCCTCTACTGCTCCAGCTGTTTCAGTGATGAACATGATCAAGCCGGCAAACAGCATGAACAGTATACTCGTTCCTGGAATACTCTTTGTTGATCTCATACTGATGTACTCTCCGCCTGCAAGAAGCCTGCACCTGCAACAACTCAATATGGAGTTGACTCAAACTACTACTACTGTTTACCATGAAACAGTGTAGATTTCAATAGTGAGCAGTATATTAGAGAAGAAGAGGCCCGGCGGTGCGTTTCTATATCGGGCTTTTTTGGCGGGTTATGCGGGCTTTTTTGTTCAAAGAGAAGCTTGAGTTTACACTACGATTTTAATATCATATTGGGGATGGGACCAGAAGAAGAAAAGAAGCCTATGCCGGGACCGGCGGTTTGGGGCGGTGCGTTTTGGCGACGATTACCGCGTGTGGAAACGATTCTGCTGTTTGCGGGTCTGGCTGTGACGGTCGGGGGTAAAGCCGCTTTCATGCTGCGTCAGAGATCGGAGTTCACTGCCGGAGGACTATTTGGCGCAGTGCTTTGCGATTTGTTATTCTTCGTTCTGGTTGCCCTGGTGATTCGACTGCTGTTTGTTATCCGGCCTTCGCGTCTGGCAGCGCGGTGCAGCTTGGTCATTGTGACGGTGGTCTTCCTGTGGTCGGTGCTGAATGTATGCTGGCTGTCACGCAGCGGTGTACAACTTCAGCCGGGTATCCTGATCATATTCGTTGGCGACCTCAGGGGGTTATGGCCGTTTCTGCAAGCGCACCTGAGAGTGGGTCTGAAGCCGATTATCGTTTTGCTGTGTGTGAGTCTGGCGGGTGTTGGGCTGTTTGTCGGGCGCTTTGTGCGTCCCGGTGAAATTGTTTACGCCCGCAGAGAACACCTGCGGTGGGCGGCGGCGAAGATGGTTGTCGTGATGATCCTTCTGGGATTGGGACTGGTGTTTGTCTCCGGCAGGCAATCGGGTATTGGCGGTGAAGTTCTGGGTTTCAGCAGTCACTGGCATGCCCTGGTTTCTTCGACGGTGGGCCTGTACAAAAACATTCATTCACAAGTGGAGGTGAGAAACATTCCCCGTGTGGGTGAGCGTGAGGTGGAAAAGCCGCAGTGTTCGCCTAAAGATTTCCCGAATGTGGTCCTGGTGCTGTTAGAGAGCGTGCCCTGGTGTGCGACGCCGTTATCGGATCCAAATGTGACGGTAATGCCGTATCTTGCGAATCTGGCAAGACAAGGCGTGGAGTTTAGATCAACGTATGCTCCGGTGGCGCACACAACAAAAGCCTACTGGGCGATACTTACGGGTTCGGCACCTGTGATAGAGGCCGATTATGTCGAATCGGTTCCTGTGGAGGCACCGTATGAAGGGCTTGCTTCGATCCTGGCAAGGGCCGGTTACAGCAGCGCGTTCTTCGAGATGTCAAAGGGCAGTTTCGAGTGCGCACCGGGTTTTTTCAGTAATCAGGCCTTTGACTGGGTTTGGTTTCGGGAGAACCTCAAGGATGAAAGCGCGTATCTGGGTTACCTTGCGGGCGATGACTGCCGGATGGTCGAGCCGGCGATGGAATGGTTGGACGATCAGGCGGGACCTGCGCTGCTTATGATGATTACGTCGGCATCACACGACCCGTTTGAGGTTCCCCGATGGTTTGCCGAGCCTGCCAAGGATCTTTATAGCAGGTATGTACAATCGCTTGAGTACACGGATTATTTTCTCGAGCAGGTTTGTAATGAGTTGAAAGAGCGAGGCATTGAGGACAATACGGTGCTTTGCGTTCTGGGAGATCATGGGACGAGTTTTCGCTCGAATACGAATCTTGCGCGGTGGCACCCTTATGAGGAGATAATTCGTGTTCCGTGGCTGGTCCGATGGCCGGGACATATCGAAAGAGGAATGAAATTCGACTGGCCCTGTTCTCAACTGGATGTAACGCCGACGCTTTTGAACCTGCTTGGTTTTGATATCGACCGGGCTGGGTTCGAGGGCAGGGATGCTTTTGTTAGGTCGGATCCGAATCGGCGTATGTATTTTTCGTCCTGGTATTCGAACAGCCCGATAGGGTTTCTGGAGGGACAACGCAAGGTGGTGTACTGGCCTTATGTTGACAAGGTTTTTGAGTATGACCTTGCGAAAGATCCGGGCGAGGAGAATCCCTGTCGTGTGCCTTCGGCTGAGGCCGAAGTGCTCAAGCAGCAGATTCTTGAGTGGAAGGGTACGTCGCAGATCGTTATCGATCCGAGGCGCCATACGGAAAGTATGCTCTATTCGTATTGGCGAACGTTCAGTGCGGGGCGCAGCGCATGGGCGTACTATGTACCGTAATGTATTCGGCAGGCGATGAATATGATGGGACAGGAAATCGAAATTTCGGACAGGGAGCGGGGCGGAGGCGCCGAACATGTCGCGGCAGTGCTGCGGCTGTCGGTTCTGCTGTGCCTGTTTGCATGGGCGTTTTGGCCTGAAGTGAGAAGGATATTTGTCCGCCCGGCAAGAAGCAGTGATATGGCGCATGCGATGGTGGTTGGTTTTACGGTGTGTGCGCTGCTCTGGCGTCGTTGGAAGTATTTCTCGGCGGAGGCGACGAGGGGTTCTGCGTGGGGGATGGTTCTTATCATGGGCGGGCTGGCGATTTATGCCCTTTCGACGTGGCCTTTTTCATACGGATATGTGCGCGACATAGCGATCATGCCGGTTCTGGCGGGTGTCATACTCGTTACATGCGGCTGGCGTGTTTTGAAGTTGTCCGTCGGCATACTGTTGATCCTGCTTCTGGCGATACCGATTGGCAACCGCCTGTATGTGACTCTGATTATTCATCCGGAGACCTATACTATCAGCGCCGCTAAAGGAATCCTGGACCAGTTGCCCGGAGTTAGCATCACGCAAGAGGGCGTGGATTTGTTTTTCTATTCGGATGCCGGCAGGGGCGTTGTGGCGCTTGGCGAATCGAATCGCGGAGCAAAGCTGTTACTCGTTTTTGCTTCGATCGGCGTATTTGTTGCGTTTTGCAGGAAAAGGTCGCCTGGGCGGCTTGTTGTGATTGCGGCGGCGGGGGGCCCTGTCGTCTTGTTTGCAAATCTTGTCCAGTTGGTGTTCTGGGGGCTGATCGCCATTTACGCACGCCCGGCGCCGACGAGTTCTGTTGCCAGGAATGTATCGGCCGTTGGCTCGCTGCTTGTTGCCTACGGTCTGTTTGCGATCGTCAGTTCGTTTAAGGTGAACCTTTTTACGGAGGTTGAACAGGAACAGATATGTCTTGCGGAGGATGTAACCGATGCATAAAGAAAGCGGTAAGACAAATGTTTGGCGTGGGCTGTTGTCGGTGCGATTCGTTCTGTCGGCGGTGATTCTTGCGGCGGCGGCGTTGGGGTTGCGGCCCGGAATGGCTATGCTGAGCAAGTATTATGCCAAGGAAACGATCGGGATGAAA
>JAGHBX010000302.1 GCA_021160785.1 Planctomycetota bacterium
ACTTCCTCCACCAAGACCAATGACGCCGTCGCAATTCTCTGCATGGTAGACTTCCATCGCCTTTTCGACGTCGGTAATCAGCGGGTTCGGATGAACGTCTGCAAATACGCCAAACGGAACGGATGCACTTGTGAGCACTTGCTGTACCGTGGAGAATACGTCAATGTTTTTCAGCCCGGCATCGGTGACCAGCAGAGGCCTGGAAATCCCGACTTCCTTGAGGCATGCGGGTAACTGTTTCACCGCGCCCGGACCGAACACGATTGTTGTTGGAAACGAAAACCGGGTAATTTTATTTGGCACGACATTCTCTCCTTTACACAGACCGACTATCCATTCGCGGTTGGCAGCACCAGCTTATTGATCCAGTTGACAAACTCGCACTGCCGGATCGAATCGTTCAGCACGTCGTCATCGATCGCCAACTGCCATCGCAGGTCCTCCCTGTCAGGCTCGGCGGCAAGCGCCTTCATTTTTTCGACCAGTTGTACCATGTCTTCGTTGCCGCGGAAAAAACCGGCTTTGGTGAGCTTCTCCTCGCGGGCAACGATCAGGCACGCCATTTCATGCAAGTCGTATTCCGGATGATACTGTGTCGCCCAGAAAGTCCCTTTTTTGTGAGTAACCGCCACCGCCTGGATGGATGTAAAACTGTTGGCGGCAAGACAAACACAGTCCGGCGTCATTCTTGTAACCATGTCGTCATGACTGATGAAACCTTCGAATACCCTGGGTTTGCCCTCGAACATCGGGTGGTCATAAGCCTCCTGTGTCAGATGAATCTTGCGGGCCAGGCCCATCTCTCTGCCCTTCGGGTTGGGCTCGACCTCGCCGCCGGCGGCAACGACAGCCATCTGCAGACCCCAGCAGCTTCCAAAACTTGGGGTCCCGACTTCATAGGCGTCTTTGGCCAGCCTGACCTAGCCGGACACGCTGGGATTCTCCATGTCGTTGATCGAAAGATTACAGCCTGTCCAGATAATACCGACATACCTGTCAAGATCACCCGCCGACGGAAGTTCTGCACCCGGATCGCTTGGAAGCACCACATCATAGACTGCATCGCAAAGATGCTGCCCCAGCATATCGGCATAAAGCCTCCATGCAAGCTTCATCCCGGACGTCTCAAGGTCATCCCGGCTTTTAGGGGGATAGCCGTCAATAATCAAAAATCGCAGCGAACTCGTCATACTTATCTCCAGTGTCTACTCTCGGTTCATCTCTTCCATGATGGAGGGCAAATTCTCAAAGTCTCTGCAAATTGCATCGGCCTTTGTATTCTCACTGCCGCGATCCTTCACCACCGTACACAATATCGCCTTTGCACCCACGCCATGCGGCCCGGCAATATCCTTGGCCTCCCTGTCGCCGATATGGACGATTTCGGCAAGTTCAACGCCTAACTGGCGGGCTGCTGTCTCGAAGAGAGCAGGCGTCGGCTTTGCAAAGCCAATCTCATCGGAAAAAACAAAGCTATCGAAATACTTCAACAGGTCGTAGTGTTCCAGCAATTGTCGCAGAGCCCTGCCCGGACTGAAAATGGCGTCGGATATCACACCAAGACGATACCCGCCGTGGAGTTCTTTCAGCACCTGCGCCACACCCGATGCAATATCCGGCCGAGGGCCTAACTCCATATCCTCGTGCAATCGAACCAGTTCGTCCATCTCCCCGCCGCCCAGTTGGCGATTGAGTCCCTTGAGCAATACCGCCAAACGATCCCTGACCGTCCACGTAATATTCTGCCCATACCATACCCGCCGAAAGGCCGCGTCGGTGGTATCGTAGGCGACATCGACAAGCTCTCTGGCCACGGGATTAGTCTGCTTCAGGAATTTCTCGACCAGATTTCTTCTTTCAATCGGCTTTGGGGCAAGACCCTCGTCGGCCCGTTTGGGCTCATCGGAGTCATCGACAAACACAGTGTCCCAAAGATCAAACGTTATCGCACGAATTCCAGCCTCTGCCATCCAAATTACCCTATTTCGAATCCGTTAATCGTCCATATCCGGCCATGCATTTTATCGAGACTATACATCAGTACCTGCAAATTGTCAACTTCCGAGCCACTTTGGAAAGTGCTATGCCGGCAAGATGCCGGCGGTACGTAGCGGGGGCGTCTCGCCCGCGGTCCCAGGCGAGCGGTTCTTCGAGGTCGCTAAACACCTGCTTGCCCCGCCGTTGCCGGGCGGCTGTGTGCGGCTTGCGGTGGGCTAAGAGCCCAACCAACCGCCACAATCCTTTCGCACGCTGATGGCTCTGAATCGCACAAATATGTTGCCAAATTGAATAGGAAAAGATAGATTATGCGTTCGTACATCTTAACGTGACAGGACCGAGAGGTTTTTGAGGCCAAATAATGTCGGTTGCGGCTATATCGCTGGTTTTTGTTTCGGCATTCATGCATGCCGCATGGAATCTGCTGGCGAGACATCGAAAGTCCGAGATGGCCTTCTTCTCACGAATGCTGCTGATCATAATGGCAATCGGCCTTTTACCTGTCATTGCTGGCGAGGTGCTGTCGCATTCAATTCCGAAAAAGGCGTGGCTTTGCGCCGTCGGATCGGGCTTTTGCGGGGCGTCGTACCTGTATTCACTTGCCAGCGCGTATCGTTCGTCGGATTTTACGGTTGTGTATCCTGTTGCGCGGGCATTACCTGTTCTTTTGGTGGGATTGGGCGATGTCCTGAGAGGGAGATTGCTGACGCCGCTCGGCTTGGTGGGGCTTGTTCTTGTGGCGGCCGGATGCCCGCTCACTCCGTTGTGCTCATTTCGCGAGTTTTCGATTCGACGATACGTTCATCGTTCTATGCTATGGATGGTGCTCGCGGCCCTTGGAACGGTGGGGTACTCCCTGCTTGACAAGACAGCTTCCGAGATTGTCAACCAAGGGCCTGCAACGGCTGCGAAGTATTGCTATTTGTTCTTCTCGTTCTCCGGTCTGGTTTTCTTTGCACTGCAAAAGGCGACCCGGGTGAATTCACGGGACAGTGAAGATGTCGGTTTGAAATTGCCTGCGGTCAAACCGTAGTTGTCGAGAACTCCGCCCAGGAAGAATCCCGAGAATGCAGCACCCACATACATCCAGCCATCCATGATTCCGGCGCCGGTGCCGCCGATATCCTTGCCAAGGATGTCTCCGGGCAGGTCGAACAGAGGTGTTTGAATCGCCTGGATAAATCCGCCTCCGACGAACATCGCCGCCAACAGCAAGAACAACCCAATGCGAATTCCCAGTAGGGATATCGACAGTATCGGCGCCCCTTGAGCTATAAAGTAGATCGCACCGGCACTCAAAAAGCAGCCGATCATAATTGTCTGCCACCTGGTTCCCTTGAAAATGCGGTCGGACACAACACCGCAGAGGAGCGAAAGGGTTGCGCCGCCCAGACTCGCCATTGCTGTTACCCACCCCGCTGTGACTATGCCGAGCCCAAAGCCTCCTTCTTCAACCGGCGCCTCGAAAATCCTGACTCCCCACGACAGCAATCCCCATCGCACAAAATTTGCACCTACCCCGCACAAATAGGAGATATTCATCCTGGGGTTGGTGAAAGCAAGCCAGTACTCCCGCCCGCCGGTACGTTTAGCCGGCTTTTGGGATTTCTGCTCCCATTCCGTTTCCAGACCGGCATCTTGGGGTGAACTTTTACACAAGAATAAGAATAACACGGCCATTCCGAACAGAAAAGCGGGAGAAACGATAAACGCCGCCCGCCATCCCCAGTGCTTAACGGTAAAAGTTGCGATTGGGTAAATCAAGAATGCTCCGAAGTAACACAGGAAGTTGGCCCAGCCCATCCACGTACCCCAGCGTTTTTCGGGAAACCAGTTGTATATGACCCGACATAACGGCGCCCATCCCATAGACGACAGATAGCCGTTGATTGACCACAGAACGATGAAAACAGTAAGCGCCGACAGACCGACAAAGCCTGCGAACCGCCCTGCAAAACCAAACAGCAGATTAACAACGACGCCCCCCAAAGCCCCGATCGTCAGAATCCATCCAAATGTCTGGTCCGTGAATCCGAATTCTTCTTTTATTCCAGGCGTGGCTGCGCTGAGGTTATACTTGCAGAAGTAGTAGAAAAGGTACAGGATCCCGCACTGAAAAACGCGCGGATCTGCCAAATGTGCACACCTTTTGCCCGGAGGATGTTCTTGTCGGCGTTTTGTTCCACTGGGTCTCCTTTCCTTCTTGCTATCGCCGTCCGGACAAGTTCTTTGCGGCAATCTGAGCAGAGTAAGGTGTTATATCCGAAAAGTCAACCGGCAGCTTCTACGGTGGGTCATTCTCTCTTGAGTATTGCTCGGTGATGCTGTTTTCGGCACATCCGCAAAATGTGCACGCAGGTTGACACATCGTATGATCGAGAAGAATCGCCCGGCGTCTCAGATGCCAGGATTCCCCCCCAACGGCCGGCATTTTCAGATCATTCGGTTACATCACGACACAGGATTTCATCGTCCGGATGTGTACAGTCCAGCCAGTCCAGCGCCAGCCAGCCCAGATCCAGCGCATTTATCATGCCGTCTCTGTTGAGGTCGGCGCGGTCATAGTCCCTGAAACAATGAACACTGCCCAGGTCGGTACTGATGTACAGAGAGCCGTTTGCCACCGCCAGCCCGCAGGCCCTGCCCTTGACGGGCCCGCTCCAGATCTTCTCGCCGGTAGCACTGTTAAACGCCGCCACCTCGTCATCGCCGCCGGCGTAGAGCGTGCTGCCCGCCATGATCAGCGAGTACCGATATGGGCTGGCTACCGACCATATGACGCCGCCCTTGTCGCGATTCAGCTTGATAAGCTGCGTGTCGTTACAGAAGTAGGAATAGCCGCCGTTGACGATCAGGCAGTTGCCGTCCACACGAGCTATAGACGATCCGGGGTCGTTTATATAACTTCTTGAACCGCCGTATCCGGGCCCGTTGGCAAGGGTCCCGCCGTCGACGATAAGGGCGAAACAGCCCTCGACGCCAACAGCGTTTCCGCCGCCGCCATTGGACATGCTGTACGTTACAGGAGAGAACCTGCCTGCTGGCACAAACAAATTATTACCTGCCGACAACAAATACCCCTGTGCGGGCCTCGTAGGGCTTCTCGTCCAGCCGCCGGTACCGTTATTGGCGTCCCGACTGCACAGATACCAGC
>JAGHBX010000286.1 GCA_021160785.1 Planctomycetota bacterium
GAGAGCAGGTCTGCCGGTTGGCCCGGGCCGCTCGGATCGGAGAGTTGCAGGTCTTCGCCTTGTCTGCGAGCTAGGAGCAGTGGTTTTTCACACCTTGTCCTCAGTGAAAGGAACTCCTCCTGCTGGACAAGCACCACATCGGGTGAGGTTTGGATGGCCTGAACAAGAGGCTTGCCGACTAGTTCGACGGCTATATGCGGCATGAGGGTTCCACCATAAAGCGTACGTTGTACAGCATTGGGACGGATCGGAGACGTACACCTAAACTCCAACGGTTTACCGTGGGAATCTGTAACCAAGATTCCTCCTCTAAGTACACTATCTTCCACCTCCGCCAGCATGACAAATGCTATATTTTTGAACTGTTCGTCCATGGCAAACCTCCCAACGTTCGATTCCGATTATTATGTCAATCGTACCCTTTTGGGGCTATCAATCAAGGCAAAAACGGCGAAAGGCCTAAAAAAAGAGAAAATTCAAGCGATTTGGCGGAAAAGCTACATCCTGGGGCTGTAGGCGGTCCCAAGGGCGTTGGGATTTTCGATTTTCTATTGACTATTTTATATTTTGTTGGCCGCATGCAGGGCAGGCGGTGTTGGTGCTGGGTAACCGAGTTTCCTGGTGACTATACTGGCCGGACGGCAAGGGCTGTCACCGTGAGGTGAGGTCTGAAGGAAGCCGCAGGCAAATTGCTGGCCTGACGAATCTCGATGAACATCGGGATATATAAGGCGGCTAAATCGCCCTATAATGGTCGAGGACCGTGGTGGAAATCGGGAGCCGGCCATATGAATCTGGCGTTCCCGAAATCCCCGGAGGGGTAACCCTCCAGCCTACTCGATGCCTGTCAGCATAACCGTTCAGATTGGCCGGTAGGTGTTTTCGTCGTACCCGGGTTTGGATATGGGTCGATTCGGCCAGCCCATCTCATCGAACAGGAATGCACTGCTCTGCCGTATCATCGTTCCCGGCAGGCAGGGGAACATTTCCAGCGCACCGATGACGCGATTATCCCACTTGCCAAGCGCCTCCAGCAGATAGTCCCAGTTGGCACGATCCATGCCGCCCTTTACACCCGGCGGCTCGTGATCGTCGAGCTTTCCGTAGTTGTCGGTAAGATGCAGATAGGTGGTTCGCCCAGCCAGCCTGTCGACGTATTCTTTGAAGGAAGTTTCCGTATCGATGTTGGCATGGCCCGTATCAAGACAGTAACGGATATTGTCGAATTTCTCGCCGATCTGCAGCAAGGTGGGCAGTGGGCCGGTTTCAATGCACAGCATTACATTGTGATCTTGGGCCATCTTGACGACCTGGCCGGCAAAGTCCCAGTCGGCAACGTCGAGTTCATGAGAAATGCACAGGCTCTCTATTTTGGCGATGATCGGGGCGTTGAGCATTTCGGCGCATTGGATCTGTTCGAGCCATTCGTTCAGTGTCGGCCCGTCATTGCGGCCGTTCAACGACACGAGCATATCGCCGGTTGCCTCGCGAAGACGCGACCAGTTGCGGCGTACGTATCGGCAATCGTCATGTCCCTTCATCGTGGGCCAGAGTTCGACGCCAAAGCCTAGCGCCTTAAGGAAATCACACTCCTGCTCGAAAGACAAATGGTGCTCGCGCCACCAGAAGACCATGGTTGAAACAACGTACTCTATGTGCATTAATTCTCCATCTAATACCAATCCCGCACCCCGGCCCACCGGCACGCCGAATCCGTCCTTATACCCATTCTCTCGTCGAAATGCAAACGCTTCTGCAAATTTGGGACCAGAACAGCGGAACAGGGAGTTATTTGCGGACCTCGCCCCGCTTTTCGGACGCAAAGAGCCAGTGCCGCGGATACGGTTTAGAAAGCGGAGCATTTTCCGGCCGAAGTCGTAGTTGAAGCGGCACGAAGATGTTTGTATAATGCTAACGATTGAGTTCGTAGTTCAGAGTTGGGAGGTTATCATGTTGAAGTCTGGCGGATTTCTGATTTTAGCGGCGGTTGTCTTGTTGGCGGGTTGTCAGCAGGCAAACTGGAGGCCGCAGGATAAGGCGCTCTGGGACAGGGCCGACGAGTTGGCCCATAAGTACATGATTGTCGATACGCACATGGACGTTCCCTATCAACTACAGGAAAAGATGGAGGACATATCGCAGGAGACCAGCGGCGATTTTGATTATCCGCGGGCCGTGACGGGCGGACTGGATGTGGCGTTTATGGCGGTTTACGTCTCGCCAAAATATGAACAAGACGGCGGGGCGAAGGCCTTTGCCGATGAGACAATTGATCTTGTGGAGGGCATCGCAAAGGCCCATCCAGACAAGTTCACGATGGCCCGCTCTCCCATGGACGCCGGCGGGCAGTTCGGCAAAGGCAAAGTTACTATTGTGATGGGAATGGAAAACGGCGCGCCCATCGAAGGCGACCTCGACAATCTCAGGCACTTCTATGACCGCGGGATTCGATATATTACTTTGTGCCATTCAAGATGCAATCATATCTGCGACTCGTCTTATGACAAGGAAAGAAAATGGCGGGGCTTGAGTCCCTTCGGCAGGAAACTCGTCGCCGAGATGAACCGTACGGGGATGATTATTGACGTATCGCATGTCAGCGACGAGACCTTTTATCAGGTCATGGAATTGTCGAAGGCGCCCGCGGTTGCAACGCACTCGTCGTGTCGGTATTTTACCCCAGGATGGGAACGCAACATGGACGACGACATGATCAAGCTGTTAGCCGAAAAGGGCGGGATCATTCAGATCACTTTCGGCGGCATGTTCGTAAACACCGACGTCCACCGAAAGAGTCAGAGAGGCTGGGAAGTCATGGACGCCTATATCGCCAGCCACAATCTCCAGGACGAGGCAAAGGACAAATATGTCGCCAAATACAAGAAGGCCCATCCCATCGGCAAGGCTAATGTAGCCGATGTCGCCGAACATATCGATCATGCCGTAAAGCTCGTCGGCATCGATCACGTGGGGTTAGGCTCGGACTTTGACGGCGTGGGCGACCAGGTGCCTGTCGGCCTCGAAGATGTCTCCTGCTACCCCAACCTCATCTACGAACTCCTGAAAAGAGGATACTCCGAACAGGACATAAAAAAAATATGCGCAGAAAACTTCCTCCGCGTCTGGTCGGCGATACAGACCTCGGCGTCGAAATAGGTAACTATCACCAATTAAGGCAAGGATGGTGTATGGTTGAGAGAGATTTTAGTGGGCTGGGGGAGCATTATCGACGGGCGCTTCTGGAGGATGTGATGCCGTTCTGGGAGAGGCATTCGATTGATGACGAATATGCTGAATGGCTCGGGTACCTTAACCGCAGGGGCGAGGTGTTGCTCGATCTCAAAGGCGGCAAGTGGAAGGGCTGTTTCCATGTCCCGCGGGCATTGTATCTTTGCTGGAGCCGGTTCAAAGAACTCTCCGAAAGATAAATCATACGGATTGTGAAAAAATCGCACACCCAGTATGGGCACGGTCCCGGCGCGCCGGAAAAAGAGGCTCTTTTTAGCAGCAGACAACCAACTTTTGGGACGATACTAAGATTTTGTTCTTGCAACTGAGTTGCATTTGATGTAATATAATTGCAACTGAGCTGCAAAAGACGCCCATTGTAGAATAATGCGCTTTCGGCTGTCTTGCAAACAGCTATTCATGGTTGGAAATATGAGTTTCCTTGTGGGATGGTTACATGTCTGTAATTGAGAAGGTCAAACATATCGGCGCCGAATTGAAGGGGCACGCTCCCTTTACGATGGTTGGGGCGTTGCTTGGTTTGGGTTTTATGCTGTTTTTCAAAGATGTCTCTAAGCCGACGGCCGGGGTGATGTTCGGTGTTTTTCACCCCGCCCACGTGCTGTTGAGTGCGATGGTAACCGCCTCGCTCTTTCGCCTCCATGCAAAGGGGCGCAATTTTCTGCTGGTCCTGATCGTCGGCTATGTCGGTTCCATCGGTGTGGCGACGCTGAGCGATTCGGTCATCCCCTTCCTGGGCGAAAGCGTCCTGGGCGTCGCCGTGCCGACACATGCCGCCATACACGCCCATGCCGATGAAGACCAACAGCACCGTCACAAGCTTCATATCGGCTTCATCGAGGACTGGTATATCGTAAACCCGGCGGCCGTTTTGGGCGTGATTATCGCCTGTATCATTCCCAGAACAAAATTTCCCCATACCGGGCACGTCCTGATTAGCACATGGGCATCGTCATCGCACATGCTGATGAATATGGAGACGGCGATCACCCTGACGATTGGCCTGGGGATGTTCGTTGTGCTGTTTCTTGCGGTCTGGCTGCCGTGCTGCATCAGCGACATTATCTTCCCGCTTCTGTTCGTCAAGTCGGATGTCCAACTCAAGGATGTCTGCGTCTGCCGCAATCACGCCCTGCACAGCCATCCGCACACGCACGAACACACCGACGAATGCGAGAAAGGGGAGCAATCCTGATGAAAGGCGAGACGAAACACAAGGTCCAACAGATGCTCAAATCCGCCCGCCTCCGCAGGACAAAACCGAGGTCGGATATACTCACGGCGCTTCTCAAAGCCCACCAGCCGTTGACACGCGAACAAATCGCGGAAAGAATCGGCGCCTGCGCACCCAACAAGGTGACGATCTACCGCGCGCTGGAAACCTTCGTCGCCGCCGACATCGTCCACAAGGCCTTCGTACAGAATCGCACCTGGTATTTTGAATTGTCACATCACTGCACCGCCGATCAGTGCCACCCCCATTTTTGCTGCAGGTGCTGCGGACGCACCGACTGTCTCCACGAACTCCACATCCCCATGACCGCCGACAGCGGCGGATACATAATCCAGCACCAGCGAGTACAACTCGAAGGCCTCTGCCCAAAATGCAGCAAATCCGCATAAAACGCCCATGAGCTTTGCAAGCTGTTGCAGTTTCCCATGAATTCTGCTATCCTTGACAAAGTGTCCTGCCGGCGGGTATTACGTGTAACCCCGGACCGGGGAGTTGTCACTTTTTTCAGGAGGTAAATCATGGAACGAGTATTAGTCATGCTGGCGGCCGTTGTTATATCGGCTGCGATTTTAGTGCCGGCAGGCAGCGAAATTTTGGCGGCTTCTCAAGCAGCCAATGTGGAGGAAGTTGTCTATAAGACCGTTGGCGACCGGGAACTGCGGATGTATATCAATTATCCGCCGGGCTGGAAGGCTACCGACAAGCACGGCGTGATAGTGTTCTTCTTTGGCGGCGGCTGGACGGGCGGGTCGGTCGGGCAGTTCGAGGATCAGGCTGCATACCTTGCAAGTCGCGGACTGGTCGCGGCGCGGGCGGACTATCGTGTCAAAAGTCGCGACGGCGTAACCCCCGATGAGTGTGTCGAAGACGCCCGAAGCGCCGTCCGCTGGATTCGCAAAAACGCCAAACGACTCGGAATCGACCCCGGCAGACTGATCGCATCGGGCGGCTCGGCCGGAGGACACCTGGCCGCATGTACGATGATTAAAGACAGCGTAGACGCCGAAGGCGACGACCTGTCGATCTCGACTGTTCCGCAGGCGATGGTGCTGTTCAATCCGGTGCTCAGTTTCAAGCACGAAATAATGATAGGACGCCTCGGAGAGAAAAAGAACCTTGCCGGCAATATCTCTCCCACGCTGCACTTGCACAAGAAGGCGCCGCCGGCGCTGATCCTGTTCGGCACCGACGACCGATTGAAGGTCTTTGGCGACGAATACTGGAAAAAGGCAAAAGGCCTCGGCGTCCGCGCCGACAAGTTCCTCGCCGAAGGTCAGGGGCATGGCTTTTTCAACCGCTCACCGTGGAAAGAGCGAACATTGATCGCCGCCGATAAGTTTCTCGCCTCCCTCGGTTTTCTCGAAGGGGAACCGACCGTCAAGGCGCCCGCGGAGATACCCGATGCCCAGCGCCGGCGGCGCCGGGGGGGCGGGCGCCGCGCACATCCCGACACCGCGCGTTGGCCGAGTCTCTTCGACGCCGACCTTGCAAACGCCGTAAAGCCCGAGGGGGTCTGGACGGTTTCCGACGGCGTGCTCACGGCAAGCGAGGATAAGGCGATCTGGACGAAGAAGGACTTTGACAATTTCATCCTCGACCTGGAGTTCAAGACCGCAGACGGCACAAACAGCGGCGTCATTGTCTACTGCACCGATACGAAGAACTGGATGCCCAATTCCGTCGAGGTCCAGATTGCCGACGACTACGCAGAAGAATGGGCCAAATCACCCAAGACATGGCACTGCGGCGCGATCTTCGGACACCTGGCGCCGACTAAGAGCATGGTCAAAAAGCCCGGCGAGTGGAACCGCTTAACGATAAGATGTATGGACCAGAAAATCGACGTCATGCTCAACGGCGAGCGGGTCGCCTCGATGGACATGAGCTTGTGGACATCGGCCAAGACCAACCCCGACGGTTCCCAGATTCCGCCGTGGCTGAGCAAGCCGTTCAGCAAACAACCCACAAAAGGAAAGATCGGACTCCAGGGCAAACACGCAGGCGCTCCGATCTGGTTTCGCAACATAAATATCAGGGAGCTAAGGTAGGGCGGGGCTTGCCCCGCCGTTGCCGTCGGCATGAAAACGACGGGAGACAGCCTTTCATGAGATTACAGGTCAAGCGGCGAGATGAGATCGCCGTGTTTTTCCTTTGCTTCATTCAGTCGGCCGCGAATATTTGCGAATGTGTCATACACAATCTGCGGCGTGTCGGGCACCTTGCTCCGATAGATTGCCTCGACCCGGTCGAACTTGGTTAACAGATTCGGCACACGAGTCGTGAACGCTTTTATATAAGCGGCCTCGGTGTAGTCGACGCCGAGTTTTTCCTTGAAGAGCTTCTGCACATCCTTATGCAGCGGGATCCAGCCGGTCGGCGCCTTTTTCGCATCAACGTCGCTGTTTACCCGCAGTTCGGCCCAGAGCATCCAGACGGTCTTATCCAGGATTCCGTTTAAGTAGGCGCCGTTTTCATCTCGGAGGAAGTAGTTCACCGAAAAGATCGCAGGCGGATTGTCCACGCCTTTGGCGAAATCCAGATTGTTCCGGATGTACTGCCCCAACGGGATCGAGACAAAGTCCTGGTTGGACATGATATTGAATGTCCGCACGCCCTCTTTGCCTAATGTCGCAGCGGTCGTTTCGGATTCAAGCGTTGCGCCTTTGGCGATAATACCCTCTGCCCAGTCAAACGCCTGCTCAACGGGCACTAATGTATCGCTGTCTCTGCCGCCGTAGACTATGCCGCCCAACAGGGCGCCGTTCGGGTCGTCGGCTAACGGATCGCGGTTGGCGAGAGCCCCAATCGAAACAGTATAGCGGGCGTTCTTGTGCGATGCGGTAATCTCGTTGCCCTTGTCGTCGGTTTTGCCCTTATGCCACTTGCCCGAATGGTTCGTGCCTTCGGTGGGCAGTTCCTTACCCATGCCAAGCCAATGCGGCGCACCGTCGTCGGTAATGAGCACATTGCCGAAGATCACCTCACCGGGAGTTGTGATAGCCTCATAGATGACGGGATCGTCTTTGGAGTTGACATCGCGAATGATGCCGAAAATGCCGCGTTCAACGTTGGCGGTATATATCTTACCGCCTCTCTTTCGCAGGTAAGCAATGTCGTCGCCGATTATAGTTTGGCCGGGGATCATGGCCGTTGAGGTCTTGCCGCATGCCGACGGGAACGCTCCGGCAAAATATGTTACCCTGCCGTTGGGTCCGTGTGCGCCCATGATGAACATGTGCTCGGCGAGCCAGCCTTCCTTCGATGCCTTCTGGATCGCAAGCCGCAGGGAGAGTTTCTTTAAGCCCACGGTATTGCCTGCATACTGGGTATTGGTCGAGTAGACCAGATTGTCTTCCAGGTCTATGTAAATACGGCGTTTGTCGATATCCTTGCTGCAGCCGTTTTCGTCGGTAACGCCCTGGGTGTGGATGAATCTGAAGAACTCATCATTAGGACCGACCTTCTTGAACTGCTCATAGCCGGGCCGATACAGGATGATCTCGCTGTGGGCCACATACGGCGAATCGGTTACCTGAACGCACGAAATCGAAAAATCCGAATCCGTCGGTCCGAGGCAGAAGAAACATACGATCATCTGCTTGCCGACCATCGAATCCTTGATAAACGACCGAACTTCTTCGGTGCCGCTCGCCTTGTCGGTGGAGTTGAGGCTCTCGCCAAGGTCCACGCCCTCCGGCAGGAGATACTTCGTATTTCCCTTGTCGCGGGCCTGGTCGTTGTAGCCGTCAAAATGGTACGTATGACCCTCGGCAGCCAGCGGGTGCTCGCCACCGCCACTTCTGGCCATTTCGCGAATTGCCGCCAGTTCCTGCTCGTCGTCGGTCGCCACGAAAACCGAACCCGGATTAGCTAATTCTATCGCATCGGCGACGAACGCATGCATTTTTGCGTTGTCAATCGCCATTAATTTGCTGAAATTGTCCTCTGTCAGCCGTTCCTGCAATAATTTCCGTACACTATCCACTATTTACTGTCCTTCCTTTCAAAATACCGGGTTGTCAAAATCCCGGCCATTGTAGCGGTTTAAGCCCTGAGAGTCAACCACATCTGTTCAAGTTATATTGAGCCTCTCAGTCGTATGTGCTGGATCACTTCCCCCGATTTGATCGACATGCCGTTGGGGCAACCGGTCACATTGCAGAACGAAACAGCATTATTGAAGTCCAGTTTGGGTGTTAATCCGATAACGACCATGTCCGCATCGGGCTTGCAACTGCAATCGACCAGCTTTGCAAACATGGCGCCACAATGTGGGCAGTATAATTCGTCCTTCACGCCGTCTTTCAACTCGCCCGACAGGATGACCTTCTCGAAATCCCCCTCAATTGCCGAAAGAACAAACTCGCCCTCCATGTCCGCCCGCTTAAACTTCATTCGCAATCCGCCGGCCCCGTGTACCTTGTGTTCCTTATCAATGATATTGCAGCCGTCAGGACAGTATGCTTCGGTTACAACGTACCTCACTTTTTTATCGTCCGTCTCTTTTGTGCCTTTTTTCCGCTGCATGAGCGGAATAATCAATTTCCCATCTTTACTGAAGCGATCCATATTAAACCCCTTCCTTATTATGCATGCTCATTACTTATTCCCCGGGTCTACGTAAGCGGTTGGATCAACGCTTGGCAGGTCGCCATTCGGATTGCAGCGGATACACATGTTCGAACTTTTTTCCATAAACTTTTCTTTACAACTCAGTTATGTATGCTTGCGCCAACAAAAAAAGGCCTGCCGTGTCTCCAAAGAGACATGGCAGGCCTGTATTCTGTTCGGTCATCTGTCAAACGCCGACAGATCACCGACAACTTACATACCATAATTTCTGAGGCAAAAAAACCCGGCAGAAGTTTTCCATCATTGCTTGCCGCCGGCTTGTCATCGAACAGGCAAAATCAATTGCCTCTTCTAAGTCTGCCTCTCATTTTTATACTGTCAACAATTATATACAGATGCCCCGAAAGAACAAGCTTTTTTCTGGAATATTGTGTTAATCGCCGGCTTGAGTTTCAATTTGCGGAGCACTTTCAAGGGTGAATATGATCACTCTCTCACCGGTGACCGTGCTGATATCGGTGTGCATGCTCGTGACTTTTGTTGCCAGGATATTCTGGATTATGTTCTCCAGCAACGGTCTTGCTTTTTCCAGAAGTTCTATTCGCACCTGCTTTATCAGGGCCCTGCCCTTGAGATTGTCGTCGCTCCTGGCAAGCTGCTTTTCGGCGGGCGTCAGGACCCCCCGAAGTCGCACAATCACCATATCGCTGAGAAGATAGGTCTTGGTCTCATCAGGTCCGCGTCCCATATATTCCTTCTCGAACTGGATGATCGCTTTGCTGATTTCTGCTTCTGTCTGACCTTTTGTTTTTTCGCGGTTAACCATGTTCTTTGAGTGCCTTTACTGTAATACCCTGTATATGTTCATGCCAATGCCGGATTATCATAGCCAAATCGCAGTACTTGTCAAGCCATGACTACTTGGCGCATTGCCGGGGGTGGGAGGCTTTTTCTTGACCGGCCGTCGGCGCCAGGTTACAATCACCGCATATTCTTGAGGAAAGGAGCTGTCATGAGCACACTGAAACTGCCGGAACGGCTAAACGCCGCGACCGTATTTGTTGACGATAATGTGTCTGCCGGTCGCGGGGCTAAGGCGGCGATCCTTTGCGGCGACGAGACGGTAACCTACCAGCAACTTGCGGGCAACGTCAATCGTCTCGGCAATGCGCTCAAGGGCTTAGGCGTTGGCATGGAGGAGCGGGTCGCGATTATCATGCCAGACGATGCGGAATGCGTGTATGCCTTTTTCGGCGCCATGAAGATCGGCGCCGTTTCGATACCGACTAATACGATGCTCATGGCGAAGGATTATGAGTATCTCTTAAACAACAGCCGGGCAAGAGTGCTCATCGTGCATCCGACCTTTCTCGATAAGATTACTGAGATCAGGGAGCAGTTGCGGTACCTTGAGCACATCATCGTCGCGGGCGACGGCGCCGATGGTTTCCCAAAGCTTTCGGATTTGATGGAGAAGGCTTCGCCCCAACTGGATGCGGCCGATACGAGCAAGGACGATTCGGCGTTTTGGCTTTACAGTTCGGGCACAACCGGCTTTCCCAAGGGCGCGATTCATCTGCATCACGACATGATTGTCGCCGCCGATCTTTATGCACGCGACACCATCGGCATTGTCGAATCGGATGTCTCCTTTTCCGTCGCCAAGCTGTTCTTCGCCTACGGCTTGGGCAACGGCCTTTACTTCCCGCTGCGAATGGGCGGTAAAACGGTCCTCCTGCCGGGCCGGCCCATGCCCAAAACGGTGTACGAAGTGATCGACCGGTATCAGCCGACAGTATTCTACGGCGTGCCGACCAGCTATGCGGCGCTGCTGCATTTAGCCGAGCAGGAGGGGCGGACCAGCCTTGGACGTGTTCGGATGTGTGTATCGGCGGGCGAGCCGCTGCCAAAGCCGCTGTTTGACAAGTGGCTGGATCGGTTTGGCGTAGAGATATATGACGGCATCGGCTCGACCGAGATCCTGCATATCTTTATTTCGAATCGACCCGGCGCCGTCAAGCCCGGCAGCACCGGGCAGATCGTCGAGGGTTATGAGGGCAGGATTGTTGACGATGAGGGTAACGAGATGGGCATCGGCGAGACGGGAACGCTCTTGATTAAGGGCGACAGCATCGCCAACGGCTACTGGAACAAGCACGAACAGACCAAAAAGGCCTTTCGCGGCCACTGGATCAATACGCATGACAAGTTCAGGCTCGACGAGGATGGCTACTTCTGGTACGCCGGCCGGGCAGACGACATGTTCAAGGTGAGCGGCATGGCCGTTTGGCCCGCCGATGTCGAGTCGGTCCTGATCAGCCACCCCGCCGTCTTGGAAAGTGGCGTCGTAGGCGTCCCCAACGCCGAAGGCCTCATCAAGCCGCGGGCCTACGTCGTCCTGAAAGACAAAAACGCCGCCTCCGACGAACTCATAAAGGAACTCCAGACCTACGTAAAAACAAACGCCCAGCCCCACAAATACCCACGCTCAATAATCTTCACAGAAACCCTCCCAAAAACCGCAACCGGAAAAATACAAAGATACAAACTGCGCCAGTCAGCCGCCGGAGAGAATTGACGGCTTGTTCAGCAGGGCAGGACGGGCAATCCCAATTCATCGAGACCCATGCTACCCCGGTGTCATTCCCGCGAAGCTTGTCCCCGCGAAAGCGGGGAGCGCCGAATCCAGAATAAAACAGCCTCCGCCGAACCTGAAATCATTAACTTTGCTTCAATTGATCGATAACAGTCAGTCTCCCTTCCTTGAAAGGACACATTACCTCTTTCGTCTCACCATTAAACCGCGAAACCAGAGAAGTAAGAGCGTGGTGGCTTCAGGGAGATCACATGAGAAGGAATTTGTTTCGAAAAACTAATAAAGTGTGGTCATCGCTCGTCCTGATAAGCCCCATCCAATA